>JAQXEE010000097.1 GCA_029251005.1 Flavobacteriales bacterium
TTCAATCTTCCCATGGAACTGGGCAAACTACCCAGCTGATCGTAACGACGAAGTTTCACCTTGGTTAGAAGCTTTCGATAATGCTCGTAAGTGGTGCTCGGAGAATAAATAACGTAGGGCTGGCCTGTTTGCCCGTCCTAACAACAACATAATTAAAAAGAGCGGTTTTTCAACCGCTCTTTTTTTGTTCAGATTTAAAACAGATATCCCAAATAACATCAAAATAGATTTTTCTCTTTGGCTCTATGATCTTCTTCTTTAAGCGAAATCCAAACGTATATATCTTCATCAATTAAACTACCTAAGGGTAAAAAGTAAAGGTTCTTTTTTTTAAATAACATTAATTAACAGATACAAAACAATGATTAAAAAACGGATAAGTTACTTCGTGTACAATACATCAGAAATGTTTTCTTTAAGTTCGTTGAATTACGAAGAATCACAAACACTACTTCACTTTTAATGTTTTACTCGAAATAATTCTATCATCATAATAGAGCTTAACATTGTAAATCCCTTTCAGTAGCGTTGCCCCATCCTTTATAGACCAACCAAAAGAGATGTTTTGTTGACGAGTACCCTCATCAGTTTTCCTACTAGCCAGGTAGAATTTATCCTTTAATACATCATTCCCTTTGTCATCAAAAATCCCCACCCTAAAGCGGTCTTTGGTGAATCGATTGATTTTGTATTCCTTGGTATTTAAAAACCCTTTAATAAAATTTATCTCATTAGATTTTTTTGTTGGAATTGCAGCTGCTCTTCGGCTAATCCAATCATAATCCATAGTCTGAATCGTAAACTTGTTTTTATCATATACGTTAATGTAATTTTTGTCTATAACAGTATCAATGCTGTAAGTGTATATGGCTTTTGAAATTTGTAACCGAATACTTATTTCAATTAACCTCTCGGTACTTTTATTCTTATTAGCTTTTATAATTTGATTAGTTAAACTGGTTTTGAATCGATTTGAAGATCCAATTTGATTGACTTTCTCATTAAAACCCTCCTCTGACTCTAATATCAATTCAACCGAACCGTTTTCAATTTTATCAGGAATTAAAAGCCAGTGTTGCCCTTTATTTAAACCAATAATTGCTAAGTTGTAATTCTTTAAATTTTGATGTTCAATATTAAGCACACCACCTTTAATAGCTAACTTTTCAAAAGTATAAGCGTCTTTTCTTAATAAGTAAGCAAAACACATCTTTCTTTTAAACTGTTCAGCGTTTTTAATTTTAATAGTAATATGTGATCTTACTGGAACAGCATGAGCTTTAGTAAGTTTAGAGCCTGTTGTTTTTTCTTTTTCAAAGTTTTGGCTTAGTCGTTTATATCTTGCATTATCGTTATCGATTATTGCTTTTCTTCTTGCCAAGGGGACATCAATGTTAAAGTAGTAAAATAGGTCCCAACTCATTAATTTCCCTCGATAGCAAAGAAACTTCTTAGACGTTTTGAGTTTTCCTTGTCTTAATTCACTAATTTTCAAGGCTTTTTCTAACTTCATTAAGCTTTGGGTTGATTTAGCTTGAGGGACTTTACCTTGCTTTAAGCAATACCAATCTCTAAATTCATTTTTAAATTCTTCAGGAGCCAATTCAATCGCCATAGAATCGATTTTATATAATTTTTCATTAAGATTTGTTGTATACAAATTCAATATCCTTTCGTCGCCAATCTCATGTATTAATGGCATCCTGTTTTCAAACTCTTTTGTAGCTAAAAGGGTATGGTTAAACGTAGAGTTCCAGAAGGATTTGATTCTATGTGGAGGTATTAATTTTTTGAATGTGAAATTAAAAAGTGTATCCTTTACCTTATACAATTTGTCTGAAGTATTAATTTGTGATAAATCGAAATAAACGCTATCCTTCCAAGATTTTCTTTTATTCATCCAGCCCTTGTTCTTTAAATATTCCCGGTATTTAGGCGGGTGAAAATTCAAATGAGCGATATTGGCTGGAGTAAGGGGATTTTCCAGTTTCTTTGGTTTGGTCCAATTAATTTCACCATTATGATTTAATTCTCCTTTATAGCCTTGCATCCCTGGAATAGGGTTAGTTGTTGGAACGAAAAAATCAATGAAGCTAGAGTCGTTTAAGTAAATTTTCATTTTTGCTTGAAAGGCAGATATTTTAAACATCCCCCCAGTTTCTAGTAAATCATTATCAGCTAAAGTGCTTAATCCACCTTTTACTATTTGTGCAGGCGAAAGTGCTTCTTTAATTTCTAATTGATAAATAGGTGAGGAACCAGTAATAAATCCATTTTTAGGGATAAAAAAAACAATCCCTTCGTTGGTTACAATTAACGTGTCTTTAAGGTTGTTAATTTCAAAATATTGAGTTTTAATTAAGCTATCGGAAATTGCTATTATCAACTCCTTTTCTTTTACTGTATTGGAGTTTGTTAAGTTGGCATTTTGATTTTGGTTGAAAAAAACACCAATTACAGCGGCTAAAACAGTAATTACTACAAGTGCCGTTTTTACAGTTTTAATCAATTTAAATTTCGATAAACTACTTTTAGATTGCTGCATAAAGGCATCTTTTTTCATAGCCACCTTTAATGCCTTTTGTGTTTGAATATGTTCTTCTAAATTTTGTACGTCTTCAAGTTCTTTGGCGAGTTCTTCTTTAGATATCCTTCCTTCTAAAAAGTCGTCAATTTGCGCTAATATTTCTAGTTCTCTTCTCATTGTTTAAGCTTTTAGTTGGTAAAATTTCTTTGCGGCTTCAAGGCACCTGTATTTTTGAGTTTTTGCCACTTTATCAGAGCCAAAGCCAAAAATCTGGGCGATTTGTTTCATCCTTTTACCGTCAACATAAAATGCTTTGAGAAGTTTTTTACAGTTTTCATCCAGCTTTTGAAAAGCAAGTTTAGCCATCTCGTATTTTTCATCTTCTTTGAGTGCGGCTTCAATATCCTGAGTTAAACTTGCGTCCAAATCTAAATCTATATTTTTTTTCTTCTCGCGATGAAGAGAGATGTATTTGTGTTTACAAATACCAAATAAAAAAGTATTAACGCTTGAAGTAAGAATAAAGCCAGGATCATTTAACTTATTAATTAAAATATAAAGTGCATCATGATAAATATCTTCCGCTTCTTGTTTAGAGGCACCGAACTTTAATAAATATGATCTGATCTTAGGGAAGTATTTATACAAAAGCTTAAAAGCTTGTTCATTGTTTCCTTTAAGTTTTTCTATTAATTGCGATTCCTTCATGTAAAGCATTTACCTTTTAATGCGAAAATTCAAAAAGGTAAACAAATGAAATTAAAAAAGATTAATTATTTTTTTGTGATTTACACAATAAACAACGGTGACCGTCACCAAATAAAAAAAAGGAAACATCTTATTTACTACCTATACCCTAAACATATGGAATTTTGCAATGGCCAAAATATGTGACAAATAGGTTCGTACTCTTTTATTATTCAAATTCAAACAAACAACACGGCAATCTTATAGTCATTAACTCAAATTACATTGGGTATTTGAACAGCATACAATTAAGTGAAATTCAATTTACCATGTTCTGAAGAAGAATATTACATCCTTTTAAATTACGTGCATTCAGCCCTCTCAACTAAACCAGTCGGCTAAGATTAAAACAGAACAATTAGAACATCAACAGACAGACTAAATTTAGTAATTATGGCAAATACTTAACGTTCAATATCCCCATCTAACTGGGCAAACTAACCAGTTGTTGGTAACAACAAATTTCATTAGTTTTTAGAAGCTTTAGAGAATTGCTGTAAGTAGTGTTCAGAGAATAAATATTATTAATTTTATTATTGTCTACTAAACAACCAAAGATCAAACGAGTATTTATAACACTCATCATATTCTTATTTTAAACCATTTAATTTTAAAAATCGTTTTTTCAACTGCTCTTTTTGTTTCAGGAAACATTAAATATTTACAAAATATTTACTCGAATAATTAGCATTTACTAACACTTAATAATTTTGTAGAAAAACACCCACTCCTCTATCTTATTTTTAAAGCATCTCACGTTTATTTTGAACTTTAATTTTTTTCTAATGGATTTATTTGGTTTATTTTTCTTCGGATCACCTATATTGATAGCTGCTATCCCTGCATTAATTTTATTTAAAAAACTGAAGGCTAAAAACTCAAAATGGAAATGGCTTTTTTCAATTGGCACAGGCATTATTATATACTTCTTTATTAGTGCTATTTTAACCGCTATTGTTGTATCGCAATTAACAATTACAAGAGGTGGAGGCTACTAAAAAGTTAGGAGTAAGAAAAAAGCTTCTAAAGCTGGTTTGGCTACCAGTAGCATATTTAGGCTTGAGCATTGGACTAATTTTAATAATCCAATTAATCCTTACTTACATAAACCTACAACCAAACGTTGGATTCCTATCGCATAAACAAAACTACATAAACATTCCTGTTTGGAAAACATCTTTCTATGTTCATGTTTTTTCTAGCTCGTTATGTTTGCTTGCTGGTTTAACTCAGTTCTCTAGTACAATATTAAAGTATTTACCTAAAACCCATAAGTGGATTGGCAGAATATATGTCTACAACATTCTTATGATTAATTTTCCAACAGGAATGATATTGGCTTTTTATGCGAACGGTTTATGGCCAACAAAACTTGCTTTTGTTATACTAGATTTACTGTGGTTTTGGTTTACACTTAAATCTATTCTTGATATTAAATCAGGAAATATTCAAGGACACAAAAACAACATAATGAGGAGTTTCGCACTGACTTTTTCAGCTATTACGTTAAGAATATGGAATGAGGTATTATCGGCAACTACGAACATCGACCCTTTAAGTATGTATCAAATTAATAGTTGGTTAGGTTTTTTACCCAATTTAATTATTGTAGAATTATATATACGTTTAAGCTTAGCATCACAAAGAATAAAAAAGCAAGAATTGAAAGATGATTGCTAGATAATTTGGGAGTGTGCCAAAATTAAAAAAGCAGCATTGTTAAAAACACAAATGACATTTCTAAAACCCATCAACTATATTACTTTAAAAACACAGATTTTTTTTAGTTCTTCAATCATCAAAGAACCGCGTAACTAACCTTTATTCAAGAAAACTATTTATGGAAAAAATTGCTAAAGCTCCCCTATAAAATAAAATGGTAAAAATTTTAGTTTCCATATTCGCGACAACTATTTTCATTTCATGTATTAATTTTGAAGGATATTATACTGGACGAAATCCTAAATTTAAACACATCTGCCACCTTCATCACAAAAAGTTAAAAACTAAACGAGCTGATATTTTCTTTGCTCCTTATTGTAATATTCAATTTGATAAAAAAGAGACTCCCTTTCCTTATGTTGGAATTTGCGGAGGATGCTGCGTAGGAATTCAGAAACAAGTAGTTATCAAAGTATGCTCCGTTTGTGATTCAATTTACAGGAAAGAAAATTAATATTAGCTGCTGAAAATCACCGAAGAACAACGGGTAAAAGTCATCACATAAAAACACCCACATTATTCATAATCAGTAAGAATTCCGAGGGATTACTACGATATTAGAAACGGTTATTCATACATAGCTCAATCGAGTTTTTTTAATTCCTTTGGTTCGAGCTTGTAGTATATATATTTATTTGATGAAAATTATAAGCTTGACGCAGAGTTTAAATTTTACAAACTTGAAGTCTTAAACCTAGGTAGGAATAAAATAGAGCAGTTTAAGCAATCAGAAAAGATTCGAATACCAATCATTAATTCACCGACTACTTTAAATTGAAAAACAATTACATTAGTTAAATCCTAAAAATATACTTGACTTAGTTTAGAGATTCTGACAACTCTGATCCAGCTTTAAATTTGACCATTTTTTTAGCTCTAATTACAATCTCTGCTCCTGTTTTTGGATTTCTACCTTTCCTTTCAGCTCTATCAGATGTCGAAAAAGATCCAAAACCAACCAAAGCCACCTTACCTCCACTTTTTAAAGTTTTACTTGTTGTAGAAACGAAAGCATCTAACGCTCTTTTTGCATCTGCTTTTGATAAACCTGCTTCTAGAGCTACTGATTCTATTAATTCTGTTTTATTCATAGTTAATTAAAAATTTATTGGTAATCATAGAGTAACCAAATATAATTGATTCTTGAAATTGAAGCAAAAAAAGTTATGTCGGCAGCCTTACTTATATCCCAAAAAAAATACAAAAAAATTTTATCATTTTTGAGTAGCCTTTCTCTTCGAGTTTTTATTCTATTTTTTTCATTTGAAAAGAGATATATCAAGTCGATAAAACATCATGATTCTAATTGATTCATTTTACAATAAAGCTAAAAATGATGTTGCCAATATAAATTGGTAAACACACTTACCTGAAATGTATGATTTTTGAAGAAATATAGTTCCTACACCTGGGGGTTGCTAAAGAAGCACAATCAAGGTTTACTTAAATATTGTATATCATACATCAACAGAACACTTTAAATATTGGCTTGAGCTGTTTACTAAAACAGATAATAAATTGTTCGAAGGATAAAAAATACAAATAGCACTTAACAAAGAGAACTCAATATGAAACGTTATTAAAATATTAATTAGCGAATCAAAAAAAAGAATGTTAAAGCTCCTTTTTTAATCTTTGAATATCCTTTTTCATACCCTCTTCTATGTCTTCATCAAGGTTCATACTAACGACTTTGACAATTGGATTATTACTTATTTTCCAAACCTTCTCATATTCGAGAACCGTTCCATTATTTTTAGCTGAAGCTTTAAATTTGATTACTGCCATTTCATCATCTTCTCGTTTGTAAACAATTTCCAATCCGTTTATCTTATCAATTGTTAAATATCTAAACGTATGTAAATCTCCTTGAAAGCCTTCGTACTGTATACCTCCATCTTCTTTTAAGTAGTTAACTTTAAATTCCTGACTTCCGTCTAACCATTTCTGAAAGTTTTTCGGATCCTTTAAAAAAGCATAAACCGAATCAACCTTGTTATTAAGTACATACGACTTCGAGACTCGAACTTCTGATCCTACAAAAAAAGAGACCACAAATAATATTACTATAGCTGAACCTATAGCGATTAAAATGCCTTTTACGTGTTGTTTTAATTCCATTACATTCCTGGTATATTCGGTAAAACACCTTGCATTGCTGACGCTCCTTCTGCTTGAGAAACTTTATCTGCACTTTCTAAACCTCTATTTACTGCCAACAAAAACAATTCCTCAATATCCTCCTTATCCCCATCATCAATAATCATTTGTGGAATTTCGACATTAGTAACGACTTTGTTTCCATTTACAGTCACCTTAACACCTTGAGCGGAACCTATAACTGTTATTCCGTCCAACTTGGTTTTAACGTCTTCCATCTTTTGTTGCGCTTCTTGCAACTTACCCATCATATCTCCAAACATAACTTAAACTTTAAAAAAGTGATTGCTGTCCTGCTTTCTCTGGTGCATCAACTATTGTTAATTCAATATTATACCCCGTAAATCTACGAAGATTAATCACTACTCCTCCTTTAAATAATAAATACTGTCCACGAATACCTACTAAAACACCTCCAACGTCTGGTGTTTTGTCAAAATTCATACTTTTCACCTTCACAGGATATTCGTTTACAGGGTAATTAATTTCACAAACTTCATCATCCTCAGAAATAAAATCTTGTAATTCCTCGGGTAAATACTCAATTAACTCATCCTTCGATTCCAATAAATCGACGTCTTCATTTCTTTCATCCTTGAGCATTCGCTGCCAATTGGTTTTATCCGAGATATATTCTTTTAAAGCGACTTCTATTAATCCTGAAGTATAACGATCGGGAACATCTGCTAACTTAATAGTTTTCCAAGCACCTTGATCAATCCATCTTGTATTTTCATTTCCAGAACTCGTAATTCCTACTTTAACAGCAGATGTTAAAGCTAAATATACAGTATGATCTTTTACGTGATTTTTTTGTTCCCACTCAGCATCTCTTCCCTTTCCCTCATGACCGCGGCAAAGCTCTGGTCGAATTATGCATTCAGAGTTTTCAGGAGCAGTTGAAAAACATGAATAGCAAAAACCTGAAAACGCCTTTTTAGTTGCACGATGGCAAAGAGCACAATTAATTTTACCTGTAAATGATAATTGGATTTTCTTACCAATTAAATCATTCATATAAACTTCACCATCTTCAACAGCAAGCCAATAATCCACAGGATTATTTAACTCCACTCTCATTTTTCTTAAATGTGATTTATACATTATAATGACATTAATCCTTCAATATGAGAAAGTGATTTATATTTATCGATAATCTGATCGGCACTAATTGCCATAACAACAGCTGTGAAACTAACATATTTACCTTTACTTGATGACTTAGTGTTAATTTCAGCGTCTTGAAAATGAGGTTTTAAATCAGGGATTTTATCCAACGAAGTAATGAATTTATACATATACTTACAAGGGAATTCTAGATTTTCTAATTTTTCTCTTAATCCTTTATAATCGTCCACTTTGTAATAATTTTGTTAAAATTCTTGATTTTTGATCGCTTCTCCTAATTCCAAAACTACCTTTTTTATTATATTGTATTCATCTTTTGTAATACAATATGGAGGCACTAAATAAACTGTGTTCCCTAATGGACGAAGTAAAACCTCTCTACTTAAAAAGAAGTCGTAAAGTTTGTTTCGAATTGGATTAAAGTATGAATCTTCTTCTTCTGTTTTCACTTCGAAAGCTAAAATAGTTCCCTTTTGACGAATATTTTCAAAACAATCAAACACTTCTAATTCACTTTTAAATGAAGTATGAAAACCCATTAATTGTTCTATGTTACTCCTAGTTTCTGGTTTATCAAATAAATCCAAACTTGCACAGGCTGCTGAGCATGCCAATGGATTACCTGTATAGGAATGTCCATGTGAAAACATCTTTAGTTTATCATCCGAATAGAAAGCGTCGTATATATCCTGAGTACATACTGTTAAGCCAAGCGTCATTGTACCGCCAGTCAATCCTTTGGACATACAAATCAAATCGGGCAATACTTTTGTTCCTTGATAAGAAAAGAAATCTCCAGCTCTATAAAAACCAGTAAACACCTCATCTGCAATAGTTAATATCCCATGTGCTTTACAAATCGCACAAAGCTTTTCCAATAATTCATTAGAATACATAACCATTCCAGCAGTTCCCATTACCAATGGTTCAAATGCAAAAGCGGCAATGTCATCATTCTTTACGTAACTTGTTAATTGTTTAATTATATGAGCTTCATTCTTTCCATTTGGAGCATCTAAATGATACACATCAAAAAGGTTTGGTTCAAATGCAGCCGTGAAACTACCTCTTCCACCTGTACTCATAACTCCAAAAGTATCGCCATGATAACTATCTTGAAAAGCGATAATTTTGTTTTTGATTTCACCTTTATTGTGAAAATATTGCATGGCCATTTTTAGCGCCACTTCATTTGAAGTTGAGCCATTATCTGAAAAGAAGACTTTTGAATAATTATCTCCTACCTTATCTAAAATCCTTTCGCTTAGCTCTAGCGCTTTCGGATGGGTAAAACCTGCAAAAATAACATGTTCCATCGTTAATGCTTGTTTATAAATAGCATCAGCTAAGTACTTATTAGAGTGCCCATGAACATTTGTCCACCAAGAACTAATTCCATCTAGTATATTTCTCCCGTCTTCAGCTTTTAACCAAACACCTTTTGCTGATACAATTGGAACATTAGCTGGTGCTAACTTCTCTTGAGTAAACGGATGCCAAATCAAATGATCTTTCTCTTGTAACATAAACTAAGTAAATTGTTACAAACATCGATATTGAAATGAAGAAAAACGACTTTTAATCAATGATTTTATCAATAGTGGACCAAAAAGTTTTAAGATTATATGTCGTAAATTGTTTTTCTACGAAAAATGGGATCTTACCTTTCACGATGAATTCACTTCTTAACTCCTGTAAAAATTCTTTTTTTGAATAAAAAACAAGCTGATCACCACGTTCAATTGCGATGACGAAAACCTTATTGTTTCTAATCTCGATACCTCCATCGAGTCCTACATCAAAATAAATTAACTCATTTTGAATTGGATAATAAACATAAATATGACTAGGGAATACCTCCCCAACTCTCGACTTCAAATCTAACCTAACATTTGTAATCACAGGGTTTATTAGGTTTTTTTTCACTTGAATGCTCGCTTCTTTTAAATAAGAAACCTCACGAACACTAGCACTTACTTTAACAGAAACCTGATTAACATTCATGGTATCCAATGGTGAGTGTTTTTCATTGATGTAATAGGTTTTATAATTCAGCCAACCATCCCTACTCATTTTCTGCTCAAAACTACACATGTAGCCTTTTAGTTTTTTCCAACTATAATTATCCCATTTTGTTTGTCGCAATTTGTTTTTTTCCTTCGCTCTTCTTAAATCAAGATCAAACCGTTCCGATCTTAACTCAAGTCGGCGTTCATACATGAGGAATTTTTTGGAATAATAAAGTTTAGCGTGTTTCAAACTAGATTGTGGATTTACATAGCGAGGGTAAGCAGGTATTTTTTTAATTCCTCCTCCTTTTAAGACAATAAAGAAAGTCTCGTTTACATCATCAAACTCTAAATAAATATCTTTCCATTTTTTATTTCTTACATAATCTTGGTAGAATTGTTTTTTTGATTTTGCACCAACATAAACCCAAAGCATTCCTGTAAAGGCTTTTAGCTCGGGATATAAATTCCCTTGAGGGCAAATACTAAAAGCGATTTCTCCTTTTTTGGTTTTATACCTTGGGTAATTCACGTTCTTCTTCAAAAAGTTCTTATTATGCAACATTAATCCAACGCCTTCATAACTCCCATCAGCAAGTAGTTTTTCTGAATAGCTATAATTTAAATCCGAAAGTCTTTCGAAAAAGCTTATTGAATCAAACTCACTATAATTGTTTCGCTTATTAAACAAAGAATGGTATTTTTTAATAGCTCTATTACAGTTTTGATATTTAGAGAGCATTGAGGGTTTAAAATCCACTCCAAAATTTGCTGACTCCTGTTTCTTATTTAAGCCGTTTATAACTTCCATATTTTTTTTATTGTCAATTACTGCATTAGGGAAAATAGACTTTAATTGAGTCGATACTTCTTCACCTACCTCATCAACAGAAACATATTTAATATTCAATCCTTTTAGTTTTGAAAGTTCCGAATTGATGTCCAAAAATATATTATCCTCTGATTTAAATGACTCTAAACTATCCAACTCGGATATTGACGTTGGTAAATCAACAAGATAGTTTTTTCGAATATCCAGAACCTTTAGTTGCTTTAACTCTTTAATGCTTTCAGGAATTTCGGAAAGACTATTTAAAGGAATTGACAATTCCTCCAATCCGCTTCCTCCTAAATCATCAACTAATTTTTCATAATTTAGATTTTCGTTACCTGAAATATGTAAACTCCTTAATGTCTTTATTTTTTTTAATGAACTCGGCACCTCTTTTAGCTTATTATCTATTAATGATATTTTCTCTAGACTATCAAGTCCTGAAAGTTTTTTAAATAAATCATCATAATCTAATTGCTTATTTCCCACAATTGAAATCACTCTTAATCCAGAATTCTCTTTTAGCTTCTTGGGAACCTTTGTTAATCCGTCATTATAAAATAACTCCAATCCCTTCAATTTTTTGTGTTTTGATAAAGCATCAAATAAATCATTCCAATGTTCTCCTGGTTTATAACCTGTTATTCTGAGGTATTCTAAATCGTCACAATGTTTTAAAAAACCCTTCAGTAAGACGACATTATCGTTTGTGGCATAAATTGTATATCGATTTGTTTTCCCACATTTACAATCTTCCTTTAAGAGCTTATACTCTTGTCCGATAACTGGAGCTAAGAAAATAAAAATTGACGCTATAAAAAACTGCACTTTTAACATAAAAAATTATTAACTCCGAATAAATAATAATGAGATTTTAAAAATTAGATACATTTTATTTGTAACCATTTTTTTAATTTGCATTGTATTAATAAATTTAGCTAATTATTACATAAACATTGTTTAAGAAAAAGGAAAAAATATCAGAGGAAAAGTTAATTATCCTAGCGAAGAGAGATCGTAAGAATTTCAGGTACTTATACACGAAATACTACGAGCTTATATTCCTATTCCTCCTAAGAAGAACCGAAAACGAAAATCTTGCTCAAGATATAACACAGCAAACTTTTATTAAAGCAATGTTAAATATTGAAAAGTTTGAATTTAAAGGATTTCCATTCTCTTCTTGGTTATATCGAATTAGTTTAAATGAACTAAACCTTCATTACCGAGAAACAAAAAAGAAAAGATGTATTAGTATCGATCAAAGCGAGCTTCCTGAATTAGCGGAAGAATTGCCAAGTGAAGCTAAACATCTTTCTAATGAGGATTTAATTAAATCTCTAAATGGACTAACAGACGGTGAAGTCACTTTAATTGAAATGAAGTATTTCGAAAAAAGGAGTCATAAAGAAATTAGTGAAATTTTGGGTATAACTGTAGCAAATGCAAAAGTAAAACTACACCGAGTTATAAAAAAGATGAGAAAAAGAATTGAAGTAAAATAATCAATTTGATTATACGTAATTTTAAGAAGTAAAATGAGTGACGATAATAAATATGACGTTAAACTAAATCCTAAAAAGCCTAATAAGGAAGATATTAAGGCTAGAATGGATTTTGAGGGTGCTTATAAGGCATATACTCATAAAGTTTACCGTACTCCTTGGAGTAGGTTCCAAAGACATGCGTCCAAGAATAATAAAACAATGATGTTTATTATTCTTATTATAGTTGTAGGATCTTTATTATTTATTGAGGAAGAAGAGTCCAACAATCCACCTAAAGATGTGAAGACAGAGCAAGTAGATAGCTTAAAATCGCCACTTAAATTGAATGAATAATCTTTAAAAGACAAAAAAATCACCGGTTTTAGCAATCCTTTTTTGTCTTTTTTCTTTTTATCTAAGCATTGTTATAGTCCCAATTCTAGATTTTGACTCTACGCCTCCACTTATGTTAACATAGGTATATTTTAAATGATAAACATAAACATCTTGTTGAACCTCTCTAGCGTATCTCATATGCGTACCATCCCAGAATTCACCTAATGAATGTCCTTCCCAAATCAACTCTCCCCATCTATTATAAACTAGAACTTCAACAGTTTGGATACTTCTACCTTTAATTATCCACTTCTCATTTAATCCATCTCCATCGGGTGTAAATGAATTTGATAACCAAACATGTGAAGGACAATCTTCCTGAACTTTCACCCAGTCTCTTCTAGTACACCCAACCTGATTAGTGATATCGACTACATAAGTTCCCGGAGCATCAATATCTATCAACTGTGTTGTTTCCATGGTACTCCATAAGTAAGAATCACCAACTCTTCCTGGATTTAAACTTAAACCGTTTAGTTCGTCTTCAAAACAAACAACAGTATCATTTCCTAATCTACTTTCAGGCAAAGAATGAACAGTTACATTCACTTCACCTTGATCTGCGCAGGTTCCGTTTGTCACCTGTAAACTGTATATTCCAGACTCCTCTACAGTAATACTCGTTGAAACTTCATTTGTACTCCATTCAAAGTCATAACTAGGGTCAACCTCTGGACTTAAAAGCGTAATTACATCACCTTCACAAATGCTTGTGTCTGGTCCTAAATCTACACTTGGCACTTCTAAAAAGGTGAAAATAACAGTATCTTTTGCCGAACACTTTGTTAATACATCTGTTACAATTACGGTATATTCCCCCGTAGTTTTAACGTCTATTGATCCTGATAATGCTGAACTTCCTCCAGCCCATTGATTAACATAACCTACATCATCAAATCCAGTTGCTAAGGGGAATGTTTCTCCTTCGCAAAGCAGTTGATTATTTGGCAAGTTAACAGTAGGTGGTGTGTTCACTTTTAAATAAACACTAGCTGTATCAAAACAGCCTGTAGCATCATTGGTAACTGTCACATTGTATCTATTTTCTTTTGTTACAATGATTGTATTACTTGTTTCACCAGTACTCCATTTAGTACTTACTCCACTTAAACCATGATCTAAAACTCTATCTTCTCCTAAACAAATCGACCCTGCAGATAATTGAGGATCTGGAATTGAATTTACAACCAAATTAATTGTTGTATCTCCAGCACAACCTTCATCACTTGTAACACTTAAACTGATCGACCCAGCATCATTCTCACTAACTGAGGTAAATGCTAAATCATTTCCTGTTGATCCGCCAAACCATGCAAATGCATAACCTAAAGATGGATATCCAGAAACAAATGTAATGTCCTCTCCTGCACAAACTGCAGTATCTTTTAAACTTATTGGAAGGTTATTATCTACTCTTACACTACTTGTATCGTTAGAAATACAACCAAACTCGTTTGTGAAACTTAAAATAACTTCAACTCGGTCTCCATCTAGTCTATTATCCACAGTATAACTCGTACCTGTTGAATTATCAATCAACCATTCCCAATTTGCACCAACAACTCCCTGAAGATCAGCAGGTACGTTTAACGTAGCACTTCCCGCAGGACAAATCGATGTATCCAATGCGATACTATAAGTCGTCCCATCTTCTTCCGCCACAGAGATCGTATCTGCATATATGCAACCATTTGTATCAACTACACCTAAGGCGTAAGTTCCTGTGGCAGTAACATTTTGAATCTCACTAGTTCCTATCGAAATCATATTTGTTAAATCAACCCATTGATATGAGACAAATACTCCTCCGCTTAATGTTATAGTTGGCTCAGTTCCTTTACAGATAAAAGTATCCGTCCCTAAATCCACACTTGGTAAATCGTTAACTGTTAACATTACTGAGTCTCTAAAAGTACAACCTGCACTATCAACTTCCAACCAATAAACTCCATCTTGACCGGTAGATAATGAAAGTCCAGTTGTAAAATCATTCCAACCTATTACGGTTACATCACTTCTACCAGAAACCATGGAAAAATTCACCTCAGCATCCCCAAAACAAATTTCTTGATCGTCACCTAAGTCTATTTCTAAAGGATTTAACTCAGTAATTGTAATCGTGTCCCTTCCCTCACAACCACCTGCATCAGCAACTCGAACAGTAACTGTTCCCTCACCTGTGGTAAATACTTGTGTTCCTGTTATCCCTGCGTTATTCCAATCAAACGTAAAACCTGATCCAAAGCCAGCATCTAAATCTATTGTTGTTCCAATACAAATCTCACGGTCACCTCCTAAATCAACTGTTAATTCTGTTGCTACTTTTAAATGAACAGTGTCCGAATCACTACAATTGTTTTCCGTGACAATTATATAATAATCACCTTCATCTCCATTTCCTTTTTGGATAGATTGACTTGATTCCCCACTACTCCAATTAAAATCTGCACCAGGATTTCCAGCATCAAAAGTAACATCCGGAGAAGTTGCACAAATTGTAACCGTATCAGCACCTAGATCAACTTGAGGAGATTGACTAATTGTGACGTTAATTGTATCTTCTGCAAAACAACCTGAAGCATCCTCTACTGTAACAATATACTCTCCAGTAGTATTTACAGTAATGTCTCGAGATAAAGATCCGTTATTCCAAGTATAGCTTGAGAAGCCTAATCCTGCATCCAGTTGTAAATCTCCTAAGTTAGAACACAAAGTAGTGTCTGGACCTAAATCCAAAACAACATCTCCTAAAACAGTAACTGTTATAGAATCTCTTGTAGAGCAACCAGCAAACGTTACCTCAACTTTGTATTCAGCAGTTGAATCTACGTTGATTGTTTGAATTGTTTCTCCTAAAGGTTCCCAAAGATAGTCTGCTCCAATATTTTCACCATCTAACGTTAATGCACCTAAAGCAGCACATACTGAAGTATCATTTCCTAAATCAATAATTGGAGATGTTCCAATGGTAATATTAATCGTATCAGAACCAACGCAACCGAATACATCCTCAACATCTACAAAATACTTTCCTGAAGTGGCTACTAATAATGTTTGAGTAGTTAAAGTATTATCTCCATTCCAAATAACAGATGTAAACCCAGTCCCTACATCTAGAGTTAAATCTTCATCACATATTGCAGTATCACTTCCTAACTCTAAAAGGGCAATTCCTTCAACAGTAACTACAACAGTGTCAGTGTCTGAACAAGTTCCAACCGAAGCAATTGCCCAATACTCACCAGTTTCTATAACATTAAAAGTAGTATCTACTGATCCATCTTTCCATTCGTACTTCCCATCTAAATTAAAGGCATCTAAAACAAAGGCTCCGTTTGCAGCACATACTGTTGTGTCATTTCCTAAATCAACAGTTGGAATAACCCCAACTGTGATACTTAATTCTAGGGAATCTGCACCACATGAATTATCTCCAACGACTGTTAAAACTCCATCAGTTGCGTTATCAGCAAAATCCAATGTTGCAGTAGAATCTAAAGGTATTGGATTGAAGGTTAAACCTGTTCCTGAATAATTCCAAGTATAAAATGTTGCACTTACAGCTGTTGAAACTTCAATTAAAACCCCCTTAGCTCCTGCACAAATGATTGTATCACCGTCTTTAAAGGAAGGAGCATTGGGTACTATTTGCTTGATAAATTCAATCGTATCTGAATACACATGACAATCTGTATTTCCTGCATCTGCATCATCGCTTACTAAAACGTAATACTCACCTGCATCCGAAATCACAAACTCACCTGTTGTATTAGTAGGTGTTTGAGCAACGTCATTAAAGTACAATTCATATAAAAACATCCCTGCATCATTACCGTCTAACTTTACATAAAGCGTTGAATCGGTACAGGATATTACAGTATCTGTTAAACCTACGTCATTATTGTTAATTAGGGTAACCTTACCTGGGTTTGCACAAATAGATCCACAACTTATATCTCCCGGCACAATCACAGAATCTTTTAAGACACATTGTGGGTTCTCTGTATTTGTTGCTGTTACAGTATAAACTCGATCGGTTGATTGAACGATAACATCACCCGTCGTTTCAATAGCAGTTGTTACTTCATTATTAATACTTGGAGCCCATGCAATTGAGTAGTTTGAAACATCCTCGGGACAGGTTACAGTGTAGGGATTACCAACATAGTTGCCATCAAATGTTGCTCCTCCTGCTGGTGAAATAATAGCTGTTGCTAAATCATTGTTTTCGTCATAAATACTAAATTGATAATCTCTTAATTGAGAAGCTCCTGGAGTTCTAGCTACTGCTGTACCAATTGTAATTTGATCTCCTGTATTTAAGGATAACCAAAACTCACTAATAGGAGCTGGATTCCATTCATCTATTTCTCCTCTAGGTGCTAATCGCGTATCTTTTTGAATTAAAGTTTTACCTGTAGAAGTTGTTATTACTGCATTCACCCATCTTTCCCATTGAAAGTAAACTGGAGTATGGACTTGAATTTTCCATAAACATGGCGTTGGTTGTTCCTTTATTTTAGCTCCTAAATCTGCGTGACAATCCGTAATTCCTAAAAGGTCGGCATCTATGTATTCATTAATCTCTGTATCGTACCCTACTATAACCGTGGTATATGCAATACAAGTAGGATCTGACAAATCTTGTAGTTCAATATTATAAGCTCCATCTCTTACTCCATCCATTTGAACAGTCCCTCCTGATGCCTCAAAAGAAACCGTATCATTTCCAACTGGTGTAGTTGCAATATAAGTCACTAGGTAATCTGCAGGGAAATTTGTTAAATCTAATGTAATACTTCCATCAGGTGTCCCCTTACAGACTGCGTTTACGGATGTTCCTGAAGCAATGAATGGACATAATTTACAATCATTGGCAGTCACTGTAAATCCATTAATATTTCTTGGATCTTGACAATCGTTTTGTGTATTACTATAAACAGTATAGCATCCATTTGAATTACAAATCTGTCCAGAATAAACATCAGTTCCCAAAGTATTTGGTGTAACTGTGACTTGCTTATTTGTTCCGATAAGCATTCCTGTTTCAACATCACCTTTAAACCATTTATATTGAATATCTGGATCATTTCCGGCATCAACCATTAACTCAAGTGTAACCGATTTTCCTAAGCACATAGTCGTTGTACCGTTAATAATGTCAACATGACCGTAAGGCAAATAATCGCCAGTACAACCTAAATCAATACCAATAGGAGTACCCTCTACTGCTGTTGGCTTATCCATCGGCAGATGCAAAACAATTGCATCAATAACTCCTCCAAAATCGGTGAAATTTATTGTCCCGCCTAATGAACCTGCTTTTTCAGTAAAAGCAGCTTCAACGTATGGTATAACATCGTTTACAAAATCAACATCTCCAAACATCGGTTTAATAATATCCAAGTACTTTGTCACTTCACCGTAGGGAACCGATCCGTCATAATAACCACCAAATGAGCTACCAGCAGGATACTCACAATAACTTGTATTATTTTCAACTACAGAAACCCATTTTGCAATATCATTTGCATATCCGGCAGTTGTTGCTGGTAAACCTGTCCAACAACCTGGACCTGTATCATTTAAAATACCTTCAGCATTTAAAAAAGCATTTGGACCTCCATTATAATTAGAAGCTGACATTTTCACATAAGCATATGGATCATGCTTCATTTTACAATCTACATTTTCATAAAAATCCCAACCTACGTTGTAATTAAAAATTTGACTAGTATATAAATCGTAATAGGTTTTTGTTAAAGCACTTGCCTCAAATCCGTCAACCCCTTCTATTAATTGGTCATACATTGTTGTATTATCAGCTGGATTAGAAGAAGTAGGAATTCTACCGTTTGGATATGCTTGCTGTAAGGCACTCCATGCATTACCTGGTCCTTCAATTTGTAAACACCCATTATTTATTTGAGCTGCATAAACTACATTCGGATCATAGGCGTCGGGAACATGAGATGGATCATCCCAAGTTAATCCTGTTGCACATCTCAATTCGGTTTCTTGAATTAGAGTTGCCATCCAATATCCCATATTTGGATATTCAACTCTTTGATTAATATTACGAGCTAAATTCCACGCTACTGCAATTGCAATTGCCCACGAAGGTTTATTTGATGGTATGAAACCTGGTCGTATAATGCTTCCTCTTTGAGCCCATCCTTGCCCTAAATATAGTTTTCCTGCTGGATTTGCAGGATCGGTTGGGATATTTGCGCTTATGTATCCTAAAGTATCGAATTTGGCTCTGGATGGTAATCCGGGGCAATCATTTTGAGCCAATACTTTATTGAAAAGCAAGGTTACAAAATAAACCACTAAAATCAGCCAGTTTTTCCTATTCATAATTAAACTTCTCAATTGCGAGATGGATTTGAGTAAAAGTAACTTTACTCACTAAGGTTAACGTCTCAAAAAATAAACAATTAAAAACTAAAAAAGTTACACCTTACAACAAAAACTAAAAAGGTTTAGATGAAATAAAAACAAAGGAAAGTTATTCAACTTAATTAAAATATGAAATTTAAGAAAAACAGTTTTGCACTTTTACTTAATGCGGAAGCTTCTTAATAAAATAACCGTACAAAAATGTTCCAATCAACGCACTAAAAACAACAACTAAAAAAGATAAATATCCATTTCCCACCAACGTAAAAATTGGACCAGGACAAGCTCCTGTCATCGCCCAACCTAGCCCAAAAATTGTACCTCCAAACAAATACCGCTTCCATGTTATTTGTTTTGGTGTAAACAAAATAGAAGTTCCATTAATAGATTTTATTCGCCTTTTTTTAATGACTTGAATTATGATTATTCCAGTAATTATTGCAGATCCAATAATTCCGAACATGTGGAAGGATTTAAACTTAAACATCTCATAAATTCGATACCACGAGACAACTTCTGATTTGGTGAAAATTATTCCCAACAACAATCCCGCGAATAAAAATTTTATTTTTCTCATTTTATTTTAAGCTTAATATTATTGGTAAAAAAAAGTATGTCATTGTTATTCCTCCAATAAAAAATCCAATTACTGCAATTAAAGAAGGCAATTGTAAATTACTTAAACCACTAATCGCATGACCCGAAGTACAACCTCCAGCCCAACGAGTTCCAAATCCAATTAAGACCCCACCTCCAACTAGCAAAATCATACCACGAAGGCTAAAAATAGCATCCGTCGCAAACAATTCTTCAGGCAGCAATTGTTCACCTGGATTTTTAATTCCCAAAGATTGTAATTCAATAATGATATCAGAGTTCAAATCCATGGGTGCAGCAGAACTCATATATTCACTTGCTATAAATCCACCCAATACTACTCCACTAAGTAATATTAAATTCCAAATTTGACTTTTCCAGTCAAACCTAAAAAACTCAGAGAACCTACCTGCTCCTCCAATCGAACACATTGTTCGCAAATTAGATGATAATCCAAAGTTTTTCCCGAAAAACAATAGTAAAAACATCATTAACGCTATAAGTGGTCCAGCAATGTACCATGGCCAAGGTTCTTTTATAAGTTCAATCATTTTAAATTCTTAAGAAAACAATCTTTGTATTTCATCAATCAGATCGCTATAATTTATATAATCAGTTATTAGTCTTTATATCCTTAATCTAAAGTTGAAGGACAAACATATTCTGATAGCGCTAAGCCTGTTTTCCTAATAGAATTAAAACCACCTGCAACATCAATTACCTTATCAAAACCTCTCGATTTTAAAATTGATGCTGCTATCATGCTTCTATATCCGCCTCCACAATGAATATGATATGTTGTACTTTTATCTAGTTTAGAAATAATTTCATTTATCGAGCCCAAAGGATAATTCACAACTTTATTATCACTAATATGTTCTGTCAAATATTCTGAATTTTTCCTTGAATCAATAACAGTAATATCTTCAACTAATCTGCTCTCGAGTTCAGCAGCAGAAATAGACTCTATTGAGTCAACTTCGTTTCCTGCATCAACCCAAGATTTCATACCTCCCAACAAGAATCCAATAGTATTATCATACCCAACTCTACTTAACCTAGTAACAACTTCTTCAGCTCTTCCTTCATCTACAATTAACAAAATAGGTTGCTTTAAATCAATGATTAATGCTCCAACCCATGGTGCAAAACCACCATCAATTCCAATATTTATAGCGTTTGGAATAAAAGCATCCTTAAATGTTTGTGGTTTTCTAGTATCTAATAATAAAGCCCCAGACTCATTCGCCAATTCTTCAAAATCAGGTACTGACAATGCTCTTGTTCCTTGTGTAATTACCTCATCTATGTTTACGTACCCTTTTTTATTCATAACTGCATTTTTAGCGAAGTATTGCGGAGGTGCTGTTAAACCGGTTGTTACTTCTTTGATAAATTCGTCCTTAGTCATATCGGCTCTTAAAGCGTAATTAACGGCTTTTTGGTTTCCCAAAGAATCAAAGGTCTCCTTGCTCATATTTTTACCACAAGCCGATCCTGCACCATGCCCTGGATAAACGATTACATCATCCGATAAAGGCATTATTTTATTTCTTAAACTATCAAAAAGCATTGCTGCTAAATCAATTTGTGATAAATCAGTCTTAACAGCTAAATCAGGTCTTCCCACATCTCCAATAAATAAAGTATCTCCGGAAAAAACAGCATGATCCTTACCGTTTTCATCGATTAATAAAAAAGTAGATGATTCTTGTGTGTGTCCAGGAGTATGTAAAACCTTAACGGTAATAGCTCCAATTTTAAACTCTTGACCATCTTCTGCTATGATTGATTTATAACTTGTTTGAGCTGTAGGTCCGAAAACAATATCAGCACCAGTTTTCTCAGCCAATGAAACATGCCCACTAACAAAATCAGCATGGAAGTGAGTTTCAAAAACATACTTAATTATAGCATTTTCTTGTTCAGCTTTATCAATGTATGGTTTAATTTCTCTTAAAGGATCAATAATCGCTGCTTCCCCATTAGATTCAATATAGTAAGCACCCTGAGCTAAACATCCTGTATAAATTTGTTCAATTCTCATTTCAACATAATTTTATGATTCAAATAATATGGAGCTAACAATAATAGTAAGTTTGACTTCCTTTTGCAGTGACTCAAATCACTTAAAGATATTAAATGTCTTTTTCTTTAAAAACATTAGTTTGTAGTGCGTGTTTAAAAACTTGTTTTTGTTTCTCATTTAAACAATTATCAAAGCAATCAATAGCTGTTTGAATATCGTTATAGAAATGTTTCACTCCTAATTCATCAATAAATTTTGTTTTAAAAAGGAAGTCTCTAACTGGACCTATTAATCCCGAAAAAGCAACTTGAATTCCTTTTAATTGTAGCTCAGCTATTAATTCTTTTAATGCTTGTAAAGCCGTTGCGTCAATACTTGAAATACTTCCGCAGTGTAATACAAACAATTTCAAGGGCATTCCTTTTAACTCAACCTCTTTTTTTACTGCATCTATAAAATGTGTAACATTGGCAAAGTATAATTGGGCATCATGCCGCATTACTAAAACATCATCTCTTAACTCAATCTCCTCAAAACGACCTACATTCTTAAAATTATTCGTTCCTTTTAGTCTTGCCAAAACGGCTATATGAGGTTGTGTTGTCCTGTATATAAGCATGATTAAAGAAATAAAAACTCCTGCTAGAATACCCTCTTTAACACCAAACATAAGTGTAACAATTAAAGAAACTATCAACATCCAGAAATCTTGTTTCTTTGTTTTCCAAAGAAATACAGGATATTTGAAATCAATTAAACCAAACACAGCAACCATAATTATAGATCCTAAAATTGCTTTAGGTAAATAGTAAAAGAGTGGTGTTAAAAATAAAAGTGTTAATGCTATTAAACCTGCCGCTATAATTGCTGCTAAATTAGTTTTCGCTCCTGCCTGATCACTTACTGCCGATCGACTAAAACCTCCTGTTGTAGGATAGCATCCAAAAAAGGAACCTACTAAATTACCCATCCCTAAACCAATCATCTCTTGATTATTATCCAACTTATACTCTCCTTTATGATTTGATTGAATTGCTTTTGCTATAGATATTGATTCCATAAATGCTATCAATGCTAGTGTTAACCCAATTGGAAGTAATGCATCTAAATTTTCGGTTTCTAAATCTGGTATTGAAAATGAAGGCAAACCTGTAGGGATTTCTTTAACGATAATTACGTCGTGAATTTCTAAATTACCAAACTTAACAACTAATATCCCAGCCACTACAGCGACTAAAGCTCCAGGAATAGAATTGTTTATCTTTTTAAGATTCCGAACCAAAAGAACACCGCCAAAACCTATACTAAGCGTAACCAAATTAATAACCTCATAACTAAGGAAAGCTTGATGAATAATTGAAAAAATATTTGTGCTTCTATCTAAATCAACTCCAATGATATGCTTTAATTGGTTTAAGCCAATAATTAAAGCTGCCGCTGATGTAAAACCACTAACTACTGGTTTAGATAAAAAATTAACTAAGAATCCTAATCGAAATATTCCAAAAGCGACCTGAACTACTCCCATTATAAACGAAAGTAAAACTGCGAGTAAAATATAATTTTCACTCCCAAGCACAGCTATTCCAGAAATTCCAGCCGCAACTATTAAAGAATCTAGTGCAACAGGACCAACCGCTAATTGCCTTGATGTTCCAAAAATGGCATAAACAACTTGGGGAATCATTGCGGCATATAATCCATAAACCGGTGGTAAACCTGCAATCATTGCGTAAGCCATTCCTTGAGGAATAAGCATTACTCCTACAGTTAAACCTGCCGAAATATCGCCTGAAAAATATGCTTTTTTATAGTTGGGCAACCAATCTAGAATAGGAAAAAATTGCTTTAATTTCATCTTCATCAATTTACTTTGCGCAAAGAAATGAGATAAAGATTTAATTCACAGTGATTTTTATCACAGTAACTTGAATTAACTTATTCTCCAATAAACTCTACCCTTCTATTTAATGCTCTCGATACTTCACTATTATTAGGAGACAACGGTCGAGTTTCTCCGTAACCTTTAGACTCTAATCGTACAGCAGTAATTCCTTTGGAAATAAAGTAATTTTTTACAGATAGAGCTCTGTTTTCAGATAACGCTAAATTTTCTCTAAAATCACCTACATTATCTGTGTGACCATGAATTTTAAGCTTTAATACTGGATTAGATTGCAAAACCAGTAAGATTTCCTTTAAGATTATTTTAGCTGAATCGGTTAATTCAATCGAATTGCTTTCAAAAGTGAAATTAGGATGAATAATGGTGTCACCAGTAGAAAATTTCATTACTGATTCATAGCCTGTAATCCCCACAATTGTATCTATTGAAATTGAAATGATTTTTTCTTGTGGACATTCTATATGATATATTGGCAAAGAAGGTAAACCTAACCCTAAATGCATTTTATACTCAACAGGAATACATATTTGCTCCGGTCGCCATTTTGCTTTTTTACCTAAATGATTTGGGAATTCAATTTCTCCAATAAAATTACAGCCTAATTCATAAGCTCTTCCCTGAAAATCCATTGGGATATATAACCTTTTGTTTGGTCCTTCTTGAATTTGTCCGAATCGTGCATTCGTTTGATGTCCGTGGTGTAAGAGTTTTCGAGATGCGTTAATTTGAGATTCATACTGATAATAAATTTCATATTGATTTAGCTTCTCCCCTTCACATTCGGTAATATATAATAAACTATCATTTGGTGAAAAGGCAACTCCATAAACATCATCTGGATCAGAAAAATTATTGATCTTAGCAAACGTTGCATCAACCGATCCTGTTTTATTGTTAAAGTTTACTATCTCACAAATTCCAAGTTTTCCATTTTTAAAAAAAGTTGTTGCTAACTGATTGTGTTTATGATTAACATTCATAATACCAATAGAGCTGTATAAAAATCTATTCTTTACTTTCGTAACAGATAAAGCGTATGTTCCATTAGAGACTACTTTTTTGAACGTCAAACTGGAATCAATTAAAACAGACTCATATAATTGTCTAGATTTTAATCCTGCACCATGAAATACGGCCCAATAATCTGTTCCATTACAATGCGGAACAATTGTAGCCGCCTGCATGTAGTTACCAACCAGTAAAGCTTTATTTGATTGAATCACATTAATTCGTTCATTTTTCTCAGCTGTTATCTGAGTAAAATCCCACCCCGTTACATTATTACCGCTGCCGCGTGGATGAATTAATAAATACTCATCATCTTTATTTGGTATTTTCACCGAGAGTATTTGAGCGTGTGAATTACTGGATTGCAATAAAACCTCAGCTTCATGATAATGATTATCCCAAATCAAAGAACCATCTGAGTAAAAAAGGACTCGTCCTTCATCATCAGACATTACCGTGCTTAATTCGTTCTCTACGGTCATCCATTCGTTTTGAATTCCCTTTTGTTTTGTTTCCCCCGTTTGTCCTCTAATTACATAAGGATTGTCACCCTGGGAAAAATTTAAACCAGATTGGTAGCCGAAATACCATTTGTTGGGGCTTGATTGACCGATGGCAAACAACCCTAAATGGATAAATAACATAATTAGTTTCATAAAAAATCGATTTCATAAAAAAGCCAACCCTTTTAAGGATTGGCTTTTTAATTTTCTTTTGAAAAGAATTAATCCGAGTGGATAACAGTAAAAAACCCGTTGATTCTTTGTTGAATCTCTCCAGGAGTTAAAAACGTGTAGTAATATGTTCCCGGGGAAACATAGGTTCCTATTTCTGTCCTCATATCCCAAATTGGATAACTATTATCCTGAGAATTATAAACTTTAACACCCCAACGATTATATATTATTAATTTAGAATTTGTCCAATCTTGATTTAACAAAGTTTGACCTATTATAAGCTCAAAAACATCATTAATTCCATCAGAATTAGGAGTTACAATATTTGGAAAAGTATATGATCCTGTACAAGATGCAGCATCTAAAAGATTAACTTTTACTGAATCGATAATCTCACAAGTTTCATCAAAAATTCTAAAAATATAATATTCTCCAACATTAGGATTAACAGTAGTGTATGGTTTTTCGTTATCCCATAAATTATTCCAGTGATAATATGGAAATTCGGCATTAGCATAAATTGTATCACCAATACAAGCGCTAAAACCCTCACCTAAATTAGGTTTTCCATACAATGAAATAGAATTGTATGGACTAATGAAGTATTCTCCTGTTCCACTTTGAGTTGGAAATGTCACAGAATTTGTAATTGATGTTCCCGCAGTATGTATTTTAACACTTAACCTAGAACATAAAGTTTGGTCATAATCTAATTCTTGTTTCGGGATTACAAAAGTGTAATAAACATGATTGGTGGCTTCATAAGTAGAAGACTTTAACTCCGCTTTTGCAAACCCTCCAGAATTGGCTTCACAAGGCGTAATATCATTAGGCGATGTCACGTGTCCATTACACAACGAGTTTGTTTGAGTAGAATCGTAAGTATAATACAAATCAATTTGACTCCCACCTAAGTCTATAACGTTGTTTGAGTTCAGATCAAACATTAGGTACACAAAATCATCGTCATCACCCAATATCCCGTCACTGTTTAAATCCAAGGTGAAATCATTTAAAACTTCAACATAAATTTTAATACTGTCTCCAAAAACATTGTAGGTGATTTTATGCTCATCATCCGAAGCAATAATGATTCGATCTTGTGAAAAAACAGCGAAAGTAAAAAAGGAGAAAACAAGTAAGGCGATAGTTTTAATTCTACTCATGATTTTATAAAAATTAGATCTCGTAACAAAACGTAGTTGCAAATCTAGTAAAATCGATTTAGAGTTTCAACCTTCCCCAGCGATGTTCGTCAAAAAAATGATTTTCAAGCAATTTATGTGTTCCTTTTAACTGATCAACAACACCTTTAGCCCACTCCAAATACTCAAATTTCTGCTCATAACTCCAATTTGGTATATCTGCACCACAAATATCTTGAATGTTACAAATTTTATCTGCAATCCGAATTAATTTAGCCTCATATGATAAATTAGACGCATTTTTAATCTGCATTGCCTTTCGTTCATCCCTAGGTTTATCTTTTTCATCAGATACTTCTAGAACAAGATCTGCAACCTTTTCATTAAAAATATTCCTAAGGTCAGAATGCGTTGTGTCTGTATCCTCAATAACATCGTGCAATATTGCTGCAGCGATAGTTTCAGGATCTGAAACCCCTCCCACTTTTTCTAAGACATAAGCAACTTTAATCGGATGGTTTATATACGGAGTGTTTAAATTTCCTTTACGGAACTGACCCTTGTGTTTATCCGACGCAAATTTAGCGGCTTTTAAAATCATGTTCTCAATACGGTTAATTTTCAAAAAAGTTGTTTTTGAAGAAATACTCTTCCATAAAAAAAGGGAAGCTTAGCTTCCCTTTTCCCAAAAACAATATGATTTATTTATACATTAAACCTAAAATGCATAACATCTCCGTTATCTACAACATATTCTTTACCCTCTACCGAAAGCTTTCCTGCTTCTTTACAAGCAGCTTCAGAACCATGCTCAACATAATCGTCATACTTAATTACCTCAGCTCTAATAAACCCTTTCTCAAAATCAGTATGAATTACTCCCGCAGCTTGCGGCGCAGTCATTCCTACTTTAATTGTCCAAGCTCTTACTTCTTTAACACCTGCTGTGAAATAGGTACTCAAGTCTAATAACTCGTATGCCTTTCTTATTAATTTATTAACACCTGGCTCATCTAATCCTGCATCTTCTAAAAATAATTGACGCTCTTCATAATCTTCTAACTCTGCTATGTCAGATTCTAACTGAGCGCAAACCATCATAACACCCGCATTTTCCTCTGCCGCAATTTCCTTTATTTTATTTACGTATTCATTTCCTACCTTTAAAGCAGCTTCATCAACGTTACATACGTACAATACTTTCTTTGCTGTAATTAAATTTAACTCATCCACCTGAACCAGCTCATCCTCAGTAAATTCAATAGATCTAACTGACATTCCTGATTCGATGGTTTTTACCATATTCTCAAAAAGATCAACATGTTTTTTAGCTTCTTTATCTCCAGATCTTGCAACTTTTTTTGCTCTATCAAGACGTTTCTCAACAGTCTCTAAATCCTTTAATTGTAATTCGATATCTATTGTCTCCTTATCTCTAACAGGATCAATAGAACCATCTACGTGAATAATATTACCATCATCGAAACATCTTACAACATGTAAAATAGCATCTGTTTCACGAATATTCCCTAAAAATTGATTTCCTAAACCTTCTCCTTCGCTTGCCCCTTTTACCAAACCCGCAATATCAACAATTTCCATAGTATTTGGCACAACACGCTCAGGGTTAACGAGCTCCTCTAATTTTTCCAATCTTGGATCTGGGACATTAATTATACCAATGTTAGGTTCGATTGTACAAAAAGGAAAGTTTGCAGACTGTGCTTTTGCACTTGACAAACAGTTAAAAAGAGTGGATTTCCCAACATTTGGTAATCCTACTATTCCACATTTTAAAGCCATAGTAAAAAAATATTTCCACAAAGATAATGCGAATAGGTAAAACATATACAAAGTATCTAGTTTTATACGAATTCTAACATAAATTATCTGAGAACAGGTTCTAATTATCTCATTACTATTAACAAATTACTATAAGTGAAAAAAATGCCTTAACACTAATTACTTCTCCAGGTTTTTAAATGAGTCGACTCATAACTGAACTCTAATGTGCTCCAACCTTTTTTCTCTAAATCTTTTACTTTAAACCAAACCTTAGCACCTTTAGCTCCCATTTTTTTAACTACATGTATGCTTTGTGCTGGCATATAACTCTGAACCAATAACACAGCTTTTTCTCCTTCCGAATTTTCGCAAACGTTCGCAACTATGACCACGTGTCCGGGGAAGCCACCAATTATCAAAACATCACCTGCCTTAATATCTTTAATATTCTGAGTTTTTAATTCTTTATCTAAACTATAAGTTCCTGCATAGTTATAAACATTGATAAGATATTTTTTAAATCCACTGTACAACTTATCATTTGCTTTTGGAGCACTATAATAATTAACTTTATTTCCACTTACCTTTATTTTCTTTCCAGCACGCCAAGCTGAATATTCGGCATTAAAACCAGATGTATAATTAAAATGAATTTTATCATATTGATAGGAGGAATATAAATATTCTGATCGAAGACGAATAACAGCATCTGCACATTGTTGTAAATCTCTTGTTCCAATATCAATATTTACAACACCAGCGTTTAACATTTGGAACCTTTTTTTAGTACCATCAAAAAGCATAATTTTACTTCCTTTTGGTTTTAATGGTAAAAACCTAAGCCACTCTCCGAAACTTCCTTTTTTAACATTTGTTAATTTAAACCCCAATGGTAATACAAATCGATTAACAAGAGGCTCCCCCTCTATTTTAGATTGCCATGAATACTTTAAACGGGACGGTCTTTTTAAAACAACTGGTAAACTTGAATTATCAATCCATTTTACCTTTGAATACTCAGTTGAATCAATATCTAATCCACAACCAATAATTAGTATAAAAAAACCACTACCTAAAAACTTAAACGAGGTAATTATCTTGTCTATTTTTATCATATTTAATATATACGCTTAAATGTGGTAGTTATTATTCGTTACAAATTAGTTTTAATCATTATTTTTATATCAAATTTAAAAATCCAATCTTTTGTTAGAAGTTAAATCACAAGGTTATTCAGTTATTATTGGCGATGATAGTATCACGCACTTAAATAACTTTTTAATCGAAAATAAGCAATACAGTAATTATTTTATTATTGTAGATGAAAACACGGTTGAACACTGCTTACCAACACTTTTAACAAATATTGATTGTTTATCAAAAGCTGAAGTTATTCAAACTGAAAGTGGTGAAGAAAACAAAACAATTGAGATTGTAACTCAAGTATGGTATGCCATGAGTGATGCTCACGCCGACAGAAAAGCTTTAGTAATCAATTTAGGTGGTGGCGTTATTAGTGATATGGGTGGTTTTATAGCATCCACATACAAAAGAGGTGTCGACTTTTTGAATGTTGCAACCACGCTACTTTCTCAAGTTGATGCAAGTGTAGGCGGGAAACTAGGAATTGATTTAGGTGGATTAAAAAACCAAGTTGGAGTTTTTAACTTCCCACAAATGGTTGTGATCTACCCTCCATTCTTATCTACGTTAGAATTTAGACAATTAAGAAGTGGGTTTGCCGAAGTTTTAAAGCATGCTTTAATTCAAGACGCAAACTATTGGGAGAAGGTAAAAAACATAGAAGTGACAACCGATTATGATTGGAATGAAATTATCGAACAATCAGTTCAAATCAAAAATAAGGTTGTACTTGAAGATCCTACCGAACAGGGATTAAGAAAAATATTAAATTTCGGGCACACTATTGGTCATGCAATTGAAACTTGGCATTTAGAAAATGATCCGAACTTTTTTTTACACGGTGAAGCTATTGCAATTGGTATGATTGCTGAAGGATATTTATCCAATCAAAAAACAGGACTTAGCGAAGCTGAATTGAATGAAATGGTTGACGTTCTTAGACGAGTTTATGACTTAAAACCAATTCCTCCTGAAAAATTTGAAGCATATTGTGACCTAATGATTCACGATAAAAAGAATTCCGATGGAAAAATAAGTTGTTCTTTATTAACTAAAATAGGTAATTGTAAGTGGGATGTTTTCGCAAATAAAGACGATCTACTTAATGCACTTGAATATTATAATAAAACTGTTGCTTAATCATGGAAAAACTAACTATAAAGGCAGAAAAAAAAGTAATTAACGGAGTTGTTAATCTAACTGCAAGTAAAAGTGAAAGTAATAGAGTTTTAATTATAAGAGCACTATGTGAGCAGCATTTCCCTATACATAATCTTGCCGCTGCAAAAGATACTGAAACTATGGTAAGTCTTTTGGCTGAAAAAGGAAAAATAAAAGATGTTGGACCAGCTGGAACGACAATGCGTTTTTTAACAGCATATTACGCAAACACCCCTGGTACTTGGACATTAACAGGTAGTGAGCGAATGAGAAATAGACCAATCGCTATTTTGGTTGATGCTCTTAAATCATTAGGCGCTAATATTGAGTACTTAGAAAAAGATGGTTGTCCACCAATGAAAATTCAAGGCGGGAAATTAAAAGGTGGGAAAATTACAATTGACGGAAGTGTGAGTTCACAATACCTTTCTGCTCTTATTATGATCGCACCTTCACTAACTGGTGGTTTAGAAATGGAGCTTACAGGTAAAATTGCCTCTATCCCCTATTTAAAAATGACATTAGCATTAATTGCTGAATTTGGAGCAAAGTATACTTTTGAAGGAAGTATTATAAAAATAGAAGAAGGCAAATACCAAGGAAAAGAATTTACTGTGGAAGCCGATTGGAGCGCCGCTTCATATTGGTATCAAATTGCAGCCTTATCTGATGAAGCTAACATTACCTTAAAAGGATTAAAAGAGGTTAGTTTACAAGGTGATTCAGCAATTGTTGAAATGTATAAAACCTTTGGTGTTGAATCTACTTTTAATGGAACACAAGTGAAACTATTAAAATCCAACACCAACTCAGCAGACACCTTTAATTATGATTTTTCTGATTGTCCAGATGTAGCTCAAACACTTGCTGCAACTTTAATTGGACTAAACGTAAAAGGTCATTTCAAAGGTCTTGAGAGTTTAAGAATTAAAGAAACCGATAGAATTACTGCTATCAAAAATGAATTAGAAAAATTTGGAGCATCAATAGATATACTACCAGATGATGAAATTCAAATCAATCAAGCAACTGTTTCAAGCTATAATGGAGCGATCGAAACATACGATGATCACAGGGTTGCAATGAGTATTGCCCCGCTATGTTTAAAAATTGATAGAATTGAAATTAAAGAGCCAAATGTAGTAGCTAAATCATATCCTGATTTTTGGAACGATCTAAATGATAAAGGCCTTGTTTCAAAGTAAAGGAATCCTCACTTTTAATGTAAAACTCAATAATTAAGGAACCTTGAATTAAAACATCATACTCTTAAAAGAAACTTTAAAATGCACCTTTTTTATTGCAAATCTCAAAAAAAAATTGAAGGTTATGAATCCCATTGCTTAAAAAATAGCTCAGATGAAGCTCTTTCAAAGATTATTAACATAATAAAAATATTCTTTGATAACTTATTCAAGTTTTTCGAGTCCTCAAAAAAAAGAGCCAATAACTGTAACGAATAAGCGTTTCAGTTTTTATACCTATAAGCGCCGAAAGTCACTACGAAAAAACAAATGATAAAAAAGCATTTAATATACCTCTTAATCTTAATTTCCAGCGTTTCATTTGGACAAGAAAAGAGCTTATTAGCTAAGGACGTCACAATTTCTCTTGGTGCCGGTAAGAATAAGTTTTTCGAAAAACGAGAATTTGCCGTTGCTGTACCAATTGAACTTCCGTCAACTATAATTGTTGGGCTTAATGATCAATTTGAGTTTGGGGTTGAATATGCCCCCATCTTATTTAACGATAGATCTTCAAGTGATTTTCAAGGTTTGGATTCTACAAGAAATCATTTCGGCGGAAACCTTCAAAGCTTTAATGCAATTTTGCAATACAGCTTAAATAATAATTATAGATTTAACGGCTACTTGCAAGCTACAGGCGGATATTCGATGCTTCATAAAAAACGATGGATTGTTGGTGATTTGAACGAAGTAATTGGCGAGGGTCACAACTGGTCTATTGGATGTGGCGCAAGATACCAACTTGGAAATATGTACGACGATGTATTCCCATGGTTTTTTGACTTTTCACTCGTTTACACACGTTATAATCTTGAAATAACTGATTTCCTCATTGAAAACATACAACAACCTAAAGTAAATTCTACTTGGGACCCTTTAAATTTTGGAGCTGTTGATGTTGTATTAAGAATAGGATATCGTTTTCGTAAAAAGTAAATTCTATATTTAACTATGGAATTTTTAACGACGTTAGAACATCTTAGGCATTTCAAAAAAGAAAATCTACAAGGATTTGTAGCCCATAAAGAAGTTGTACCCTATAGAAATGATATTAGCAGTTACAATATTGATTCACCTCGAATAGCAGCTGTTCTTATTCTACTTTATCCAATTAAAAATAAAACTCATTTTGCCTTAATTAAACGCCCTAACTATGAAGGAAGTCATAGCGGTCAAATTGCATTCCCTGGAGGAAAGCAAGAACCAGAAGATATATCAATCACTCAAACCGCACTTCGTGAAGCAGAGGAAGAAACTAACATTAAAAGTAAAGATGTAACCATAGTTGGCAAACTATCACAAATATTCATCCCTCCTAGTAATTTTTTAGTCACTCCAGTTTTAGGATTCTCAAACAATCAACCCGAATTTGTTCCTGAAAAAAGAGAAGTTGAGTCTATTATAGAAGTACCACTTTTTGATCTTTTAAATCATAAAGTATTACCTGAAACAACCATCTCGTTAAAAAACGGAGAAAGATTATCAACCCCCTATTTTAGTTTAAATACAAAAGTTGTTTGGGGAGCCACTGCTATGATTTTAAATGAATTAAAATACTTAATGCTCGAAAAAAACTGATGGCTTTTCGGTGTTATAAAAAAAACGAACAACCTAACCACTAGCAAAAATATTATCAAACCCATATTTTCATTTATCTTAACCAAACAAACCTTTAAGTTAAAGCTTGTTTAAAATCCAAATATCTCCTTGATTTCTTTACCAATTAGCACTCCTGAAGCACTCTTAATCAGCTTACCATTTTTATAAAAGAATAAACTTGGCACTCCTCTAACGGCCATTTTACTGGCCAATTCCTTATGTTTATCTACATCAATTTTTACAATTCTTAAATTATCACCGACATCTTTTTTTACTTGCTCCAAGATTGGTCCTAAAGTTTGACAAGGACCACACCAAGTAGCATAAAAGTCAATTAGTACATTTCCGTTACTTTCTATTATCTCATTAAAATTTGCCATAATTCAAAATTAAATAACTTTTCACTATTTAAAAGTGCTTTTCATTACACTTCATTATTCTTAAAAAAAAGGGTGATCAAATTGACCACCCTTTTTTAATCTTTTATTGCAAACTAATTATTTCACCAAATTCCCATACAAATCAAAAGCATCAGCTGCAGTAATTTTAACATTCGCAAAATCACCAATTCGAGTATAACCATCTGCTTTTTTAACTAACACTTCATTATCCACTTCAGGGGAATCATATTCAGTTCTACCAATTAAGTAATCACCTTCTATCCTATCAAACAACACTTTAAAGTCCTTACCAACTTTAGCTTCATTTGCACTCATTGAAATACCCGATTGCAACTCCATTAAAGCCTCAACTCTTTCCTTTTTCACATCTTCAGGAACATCGTCTTCCAACTTAAAAGCATGCGTATTGTCTTCGTGAGAGTATGTAAAAGCGCCCATTCTATCAAATTTAGTTTCTGCAACCCAATCATATAACTCTTGAAAGTTCTTTTCAGTTTCACCTGGATAACCAACTATTAATGTTGTTCTTAAACCAATATCCGGAACCTTATTTCTTATTTGATCTATTAAGGCATTTGTTTTTGCTTTAGTAGTTCCACGACGCATACTTGTTAAAATATTATCAGAAATATGCTGTAAAGGCATATCCAAATAATTACAAACATTGTCACGCTCGTTCATTACGTCTAATACATCCATTGGAAAACCCGTTGGGAATGCATAATGCAATCTTAACCAATCAATTCCTTCAACATCTGATAAACTACGTAATAAATCAGCTAATTTTCTTTCTTTATAAATATCAAGTCCGTAGTACGTTAAATCTTGTGCTATTAATAAAAGTTCGCGAGTCCCATTAGCTGCTAAACTTTTTGCGTTGGTTACCAAATCATCAATTGGAGTACTTTTGTGCTTACCTCTCATTAGTGGAATCGCACAAAACGAACATGGGCGATCGCAACCTTCTGCAATTTTAAAATAAGCATAATGAGAAGGTGTTGTTAATAAACGCTCACCAACCAGTTCATGCTTATAATCTGCTTTTAATGTTTTTAATAATTGTCCCAAGTTTCTTGTTCCAAAATATTGATCAACATCTGGTATTTCTTTTTCAAGATCTTCTTTATAACGTTCACTCAAACAACCAGTAACATAAACTTTCTCAATCAGCCCTTGTTCTTTTGCTTCAACTGCACTTAAAATTGTGTCAATCGATTCTTGTTTTGCATTCTCAATAAAGCCACAAGTATTAATGATTACTGTTTTAGATTCCATTGAATCAGAATCATGGACAACATCATAATTATTTGCCTTCAATTGCCCCATTAACACTTCAGAATCAAAAAGATTCTTGGAACAACCTAAAGTAATTACGTTAACCTTATTTTTTTTGACTGTTTTTGTCTTCATAATATAAACGCTCTCACGTGTTTTTTAAATAACACTCAAATTAAAACTCGTTCAAATCTTAAATAAAATTGTGAATTTAATTGAATAAGGAATCTACAAACTCTTTTCGATCAAACACCTGCAAATCTTCCATTGATTCTCCAACTCCTATAAATCGAACTGGAATTTTTAATTGGTCTGAAATACCAATAACAACTCCACCCTTTGCAGAACCATCTAGCTTTGTAAGTGCTAAGGAAGTGATTTCAGTAGCCTTAGTGAATTCTTTCGCTTGCTCAAAGGCATTTTGACCTGTTGAACCATCAAGTACTAATAAAACTTCATGAGGAGCACCAGGTACAACCTTGTCCATTACACGTTTTATTTTAGAAAGCTCATCCATCAAATGCGCTTTATTATGAAGTCTTCCTGCCGTGTCAATTAATACTATATCAGCTCCTTTTGACTTTGCTGATTCCAATGTGTCAAAAGCAACAGATGCCGGATCTGCATTCATTCCTTGTTCAACAATTGGAACATCAACTCTACCTGCCCAAATTTTTAATTGATCCACTGCAGCTGCTCTAAACGTATCAGAAGCTCCAAGCATCACAGATTTACCAGCTGCTTTAAATTGATAAGCCAACTTTCCTATTGTTGTTGTTTTACCAACTCCATTTACACCCACAACCATAACAACATATGGTTTCTTGTCGGAGGGTAAAGAATATCCAGCATTATCTACTGAATTATTCTCCTCGAGTAGAGCAGCTATTTCTTCTCTTAATATTCTATTTAATTGATCAGTTCCAAGATACTTGTCTTTTAAAACTCTTTCCTCAATTCTAGTAATAATTTTTAAAGTTGTGTCTACGCCAACATCCGAGGTAATTAAGACCTCTTCAAGGTTATCTAAAACCTCATCGTCAACCTTACTTTTACCAACTACAGTCTTAGCTAATTTCGAAAAAAGACTATCCTTGGTTTTCGATAATCCGCTATCTAGTTTTTCTTTTTTCTCTTTTGAGAATAATCCAAATAATCCCATAATTTTAAAAAAGTATATATACACAAAAAGCTTTCACTTTAAAGTGAAAGCTTTAACAATGTTTTATAAGGTTTCCTTATTTGTTTAGGAAAGCTTGAACTTGCTCATTAGGTACCATCTCTTCTTTAAAGACATAAGCACCAGTTTTTGGAGACTTTACAGTTTTAATAACTTTCGTATAAGTCTTTCCTCCCTTCTGTAGGGTTGCAACGGTCTTCTTAGCCATAACTTAAATTATTTTATTTCTTTATGAATTGTATACTTCTTCAAAACAGAATTGAATTTCTTCAACTCTAATCTCTCTGGAGTGTTTTTTCTATTTTTTGTTGTGATATATCTTGAAGTTCCAGCAACACCAGATTCCTTGTGCTCTGTACATTCCATTATCACTTGTACTCTATCTCCTTTCTTAGCCATTTTACCAACTCTTAAAATTTGCGGACTGCAAAAGTATATCTTTTTTTCGTCATCAGCAACCCTATTTTGAATTATCTAAAAGAAATCTTACACCTAAAGATATTTTAAAAGGGGTTGTTACATTATCTGCCCATCCTGGAACACTTATTATTCCTGTTTTAGCATCTAAATAAAATGCATAATTAGAAATTAACGGTTTGAATTCTAAGCCTGCATTAATAAGAACACCACCGTCATTAAAATCTTCTACGCCATTCCAAAAATAATCTTCCTTGTTAAAAATTCTACCTATGGCCACTCCAGCACCAAGATATCCTTTTACCTCCATTTTGGAATCTGCAATAATACTAAATGGATAATCAAATAAACAATGAAGCGCTACATTGTTTCGAGATGCTGATGAAGTGAAATCAAAACCTAAATCGATGAAACCAGGTTTAAATGGCAACCAAACTCCAGCTCCAACACCAACCCCTCCGGACTTGATTTTATCATCATGAATCCCTCCCATTCCATAAACACCTTCAACATTTACAATTAATGGGTCTTTTTTAATTTCTTGTGAAAAACCAGAAATAGTTGAGAACGTTAATAAGAGAGCTAAAATTCGTTTCATTAG
>JAQXEE010000101.1 GCA_029251005.1 Flavobacteriales bacterium
GTTGTTTTTAGTTTTGTCATTCAGAAGGAGGTACGACTGCTGAAACTTTAAGCAATTACTTAAAGATCCCTCGCTGCGCTCTGGATGACGGAAATCAACTAACAAAAGCAGAAAAAACAAAAGCAAAAGACAAAAAAACAACCAACAAACCAGCCAAGAAAAGAAAAAGCAGAGACAAAAGAAAAACAACCAAAACCGTCATTCAGAAGGAGGTACGACTGCTGAAACTTTAAGCAATTACTTAAAGATCCCAAGCTACACTCTTGATGACGGAAAATGATGATTAGTATAACTTTTTCACTTGTTTTTCGTTACCTACAGACGAAATAGTTACCATGAAAAAACTACATTTTTTATTACTGGTTTCTGCAGTTGGTTTTTCTTTCATAAATGATGCTTGGAAAGAAGTTAAATCAGAAGATGAAATCATTGTTTATAATACGCAAGTTACAGGCTATAAATTTAAAAAATCTAAAGCTGAAACGACTATAAAAAATGGAGATTTAGCGAAAGCAGAAAGTATTTTAAAGGATGTTAAAAACTATAAAAACTGGATGCATAATTGTTCATCTTCCAAACTTTTAAAAACAGAAGGAGAAAAGCTATTTATTCAATTAATTTTTGAAGCTCCATGGCCCTTAACCGATAGAGAATTAATTATAGAATCTAATTTTAAAAGTTCAAATAATCAATTGGTAGTGAGTAGTAAAGCAATTCCTGACTATATTCCTTCAAATGAAGATTATGTAAGAATTGATTTATCAAACGGCCTATGGCAATTTAATTTGAAAAAAAATGGAAATATTTTTGTTAGAAACACAAATCACTCCAACCCTGGAGGTAATATTCCAGCTTGGCTTAGTACAACAGCCGTTGAGGATATACCACTTGAAACAATGCAAGAAATGGTTAAGCTGATGAATAAATGATTATTTGAAGATTGAGAGTAATCTTTTAAAATGTTCTTCTTTTTCCTGTTTCCCAATTTTTTGATAAGCATAACAAATATTCGTAATCATTCTTTTAATGATAGAGATGTTATTACAGGGCTTAAAGTACTCTTCTTTAGGTTCAATTTTAATTTCTTTTAAGAATTCTAAAACATCCTGTTTTCCAAAAACAGCACCTCCACTAAATGTGTTGATATAAAATAAGATACCTGGAGTTGCAAATTCTTTGGGAGCAAATTTAGCTAAAAACTCATCTTCATAAGCTAATATAAAATGATGTGGCAGGTTAACACCATAAACAGGTATATCTAAACCTTGGGCTATAATAGCGTAAATAATACCAATTGATAAGGGAGTTCCTTTTTTGGAATCTACTACTCTATTAATGAAGGAGTTTTTTGGTGAATGAAAATTATCTTTATCTCCTTTGAAATCGTGAAGGTTAAAAATAATGTGATTTAAAACCTTAATTTTTTCAAATGCAGTTAAATCGTCATTTAATTCAATCCAGACATCTTGCTTTATCTGGTTGATTTTTGTTCTAATTTTTTCTTCATCAATATTATGATATTGAAATTTAGCAACTAATATGGCACCATTTAGTAAATTTTGGCCACCGTTTTCTTTCCAATTTTTTAAATGCTCGTAAACATCGTGTGATTTAATAGAATAAATTAAACTCTCTATACGCTGCTGAGTAAGAACTTCTTCAGCCAATTCCCAATTATTTTCTAAATGGGGAACAGCTTCCAAACCTAATTCCAAAAACTTGTCGCGCACATGACTGTACACTCCAGCATCTGGATCATCTAACAATTGGATTAATGCTTGTAATTCGTTTTCGTTCATAATAACACGTGCTACAAAGAAAGTTTTTTTCTTCCCACTCTTTCAAGTAAGGTTCTGGTTATTATACACACAAATCTGTGGAGAAGGTTACAATAGTCAGCTGTAGATTATGTTTATATGCTAAGCAGCTATCCCTTCAATTATATTATCGATATAAAAATCATCAAATTCAGGTTCGAACATAAATGATGGGTGCTCCTCCGAAAAAAGAACATCGGTAATTTGATACTTCCTGAGGTATTTATTAAAAAAAGTTGGCAAAGGACTTTCTCCTATAGGTGTTAAAGCTCTACAGTCAATTAACCTTTTCACCAATTCTATTTGTAAAATAGAATCTTCAATTTCAACAGAATTACCAGTTACTCTCAAGCTCTTTCCGTTTAACTTACAATTTACTACTGAGTTTGTTTGCGTTTTCATAGTGCTTTTCTTTTTAGGTACAATACAATAATAGAATATCAAACCGTAATAAGTTTACGGTTTGATATTATTCTTACTTTTTTAATTTATTTTTGATGAATGGGTAAAGAAATGAACAAGGAAACAAAAGCTGAATTCATTAACTTTTTAAAAAAATATGTCCAAAAGGAACGTCAGGAGAAATTTAAAAAGGTATTGAATGAAAGAACAAAGTACATTACTGTTGTATTAGAGGATATACACCACCCACATAATGCAAGTGCAGTAATACGTTCGTGTGATTGTTTCGGAATTCAAGATGCCCATATTATTGAAAACAAATATGAATATGACATAAACCCTTTTGTTGTTAAAGGAGCGAGTAAATGGATTGATATAAAAAAGTACAATAAAGAAAAAAACAATACACTTAATTGTATCAATAAATTAAAAGAAGACGGTTACAGAATAATCGCAACCTCTCCGCATGCAAGCGATAAAGATTTAGGAGATTTAGATTTGAGTGCTGGTAAAGTTGCTTTGGTATTTGGAACTGAAGAAACCGGTATTTCTAATATCGTGAAAGAAAACGCTGATGAATTCATAAAAATACCAATGGTAGGATTCACCGAAAGCTTTAACATAAGTGTTTGCGCAGCCATTTGTTTAAATGAATTATCCAACAAGGCTCGTAAAGAGGGTATTAACTTTAAATTAACGGAAGAAGAAAAAGCACACCTAACAATGGAATGGTTAATTAAATCAACCCGAAACCCGAAGAAATTAGAAAAAGAATTTCACAATAGGTTTTCCTCTACATCAAAAAAGTAAGCATCATTTTTAAAAAATTAGTCCTCCTCCTACTTTTAAATCCAAACTAATTATTCTAACAAATGCTACAAAACATTTGTTGTAACATATTTTGCAAATGATTACATTTGAAAAAACTCATTAACATGTCACAGTCAGCTATAAAAAACATTTATAAGTTAGGATTTCCTTGGGAAACCGAAGACCCGTTTTTATTTAGTGTTCACCATGAAGATTTTTACCCAAAAGGAAATGAAAACCTTGGACCAATAACCTCTCTTGAAGGAAGAAGAATGGGAAATGATTTCACTGTAAAAGATGGCTTTAGAATGTATCATGGACAAACAGTCCCAGGATTTCCTGCCCACCCTCACAGAGGTTTTGAAACTGTGACAGTTGTTAGAAAGGGTTTAGTAGATCATGCCGATTCTGCAGGTGGTGCGGGTAGGTATGGTAATGGAGACGTTCAGTGGATGACTGCGGGTAAAGGATTACAACATTCAGAAATGTTCCCTTTGCTCAACCAAGATAAAGAAAACCCTTTTGAACTTTTTCAAATTTGGATTAACCTGCCAGCTGCTAACAAATTTGTTGAACCAACATTTAAGATGATTTGGAGTGAACAACAAGCCAAGGAAGAATTCATAGATTCAAATGGTAACAAAACAAAAATTGAAGTAGTAGCAGGGAGAATTAATAAAAACACACCTCCTCCCCCTCCAAATTCTTGGGCTCAAAACCCAGATAATCATGTTGCTATTTGGAATATTAAAATTGAAGCCAATGGTGAATTTAAATTACCAAAGGCAGTTGCTGGACTTAACCGAAACTTGTACTTCTATAAAGGCGATACACTTCAAATTGAAAACGAAAAAATTGATGTGTACAAAGGAATCAAATTAGATTCTAATCAAGATGTAGTGATTCAAAATGGAAATACAGCTGCTCATCTTGTTTTACTTCAAGGAAAACCAATTGGTGAACCAGTAGTTAGATATGGACCATTTGTAATGAACTCTAATGAAGAAGTTGAACAAGCAATGAAAGATTATCAAAACACTCAATTTGGTGGATGGCCTTGGGAAAGAACCGATAAAAACCACGGACCAACAAAAGGTAGGTTTGCTAAACATATTGATGGTGAATTAGAGGAAAAGAATTAAGTTAATTACTTATTTTTATAACAAATTCCAATTTTATGAAAATACATAATTACAGTGCAGGCCCTTGTATTTTGCCTCAATCAGTAATGCAAAAAGCAGCTGAAGCGGTTATAAACTACAATAATACGGGACTATCGATTCTTGAAATGAGTCATCGAAGCAAAGAGTTTGTTGACGTTATGGATCGATCAGTTGCACTAGTAAAGGAATTATTAAGTGTTCCTGAAGGTTACGAAGTTTTATTTTTACAAGGTGGTGCTTCTTCTCAGTTTTATATGAGTGCATTAAATTTCCTACATAAAAATGGTAAGGCGGCATACATTAACACAGGAACTTGGTCAGCTAAAGCTATTAAAGAAGCTAAACTTTTAGGTGAAATCGAAGAGATTGCATCCAGCAAGGATAAAAAATTCAATTACATCCCGAAAGATTACGTTGTTCCAAATGATGTAAATTACTTGCATTACACGACAAACAATACAATTTTTGGAACACAATTTAAACATGTACCAGAAACGGATGTTCGCTTAATTTGCGACATGAGCAGTGACATAATGAGTCAGGAAGTCGACATTAGCAAATATGATTTAATTTATGCTGGCGCTCAAAAAAACTTAGGTCCAGCTGGAGCGACTTTAATTATTGTTAAATGCGATGCTTTGGGTAAATCGGGTAGAACAATTCCGAGTATATTGGATTATCAACTCCATGTAGCAAAAGAGTCCATGTATAATACACCTCCTTGTTTCAGTATTTTCACTTGTATGCTTACTATGGAATGGCTAAAAGAATTGGGTGGAGTTAAAGAGATTGAGAAAAGAAATAAGGCTAAAGCAAGTTTACTCTATACTGAAATTGATCGAAACTCGTTATTCGAGGGTACAGCTGCAGTTGAAGATCGCTCCATAATGAACCCAACTTTTGTGTTAAAGAATGATGCATTAAACGCTGATTTTCTTTCTAAATCGATTGAAGTAGGGATTAACGGAATTAAAGGTCACCGTTCTGTTGGTGGGTTTAGAGCATCTATGTACAATGCCTTAGAAATTGAAAGTGTTCAGGTTTTAGTGGATTTAATGAAAGAATTTGAAAGAGTAAACGAATAACACGGGTTAAAACAATAGAAAACGCCGAAGTAATTCATTTTACTGTGGCGTTTTTTATTTTGAAGCATATTCTTCAAAAAACTAGACGAACTCCGAGAACACAACTAACTTTTACTCCAAATACAAATCTGCTTATCATCTCCAATAGACGCTAAACTGTTTCGCAATGGAATTGATTGTAAATTATTAATTGAATTTAGGTGCCCTTTATGTTCCGGAAAACTTAACCTTTGCTTCACCTCCAAAGAAGTTCCATCCCAAATCTTCACAATTTTATCCCTGCTACAAGTAGCAAATTCATCATCGCCCAACCATTCAATAGCGTATATAGGCCAATTGTGCCCCGGTAACGAAAGCACAACTTTTTTACTTTCTAAATTTACAACACTCAAATGAGCATTTTTATCACCTACCAATAAAGCCTTTTTCACAAGATGGTAGGATAAACAATAAATCGGATTATCTACCTTCGAAAACAACTCTGCCGTTCCTAAATCTGCTAAATCAATTCGATAAATATGCCCTTCAGATGTTCCAATAAAAACCGAATCTTCAACATTTTGAATTGCTCTTATCTTTCCTTCCGCAAGTTTATAATTCTTTAACAACTCAAAGTTTGTGGTGTCCCAAATAGAAACTGTACCATCCCCTGCTCCAACAAACAAAAAGTTTTTTGCTTCATTGTAAGATGTAGCAAATACACCCGATTTATGGTAAGGGAAAAACTTCTCTTCTTTTCTAGATTCAATATCTATAATGTGGAAATTGCCGTTAAACAGCCCAATAAACAAATGTTTCTCTTCATTTAAAAACCTCAAATTCAAAATAGCCGAATCCGTTTTGATACTCAAAGGCGTATTTTCTTTGGTTTCTAAATCCCAAGAAGCCACAATTTTATCAGCCCCACCAGTAAATAGTAAATTTAACTTTGATGAAAATGCAACAGCGTAAAGTGAACCGCTGTGTTTTTTATGTTTTTGATCTAATGTATACACCTCGTGAAATTAACAATTACTTATTCAACTTTTAATCAATTATACCTTTAAACTGATAGAAAATTGTTTCCAAACCTTCTATTCGAATATCACTATGTACATACAAGTCTAAATTATGCATGGATTTCCATTCTTTAAAATCTAATTTAGGGTAACCTAGTTGTTTATCATTATTAAACAAGACGTAAACTTGTACTTTTTATCTTCCCCATGGTAATACATTATTTAATCGTGGTAAGTAAAATAAGCCATTCTATATTTTAAATAAATTACCACATCAGTTCCCCAAGCTTAAAAGGTGTTTTTTGTGGTTAAAAAAAACTGTTTTAAAGTCCCTTTTCTTCAAAATAAACCGATTCTAATTTATTCATTCGAATCCGTATTTGTAGGTAAGTAATACTTTTCAAATCGTTCCAATTCTCGTTTCATCAGCCTCATAAATTTAACAGGAGGATCAACTTTAACCGTCAAATTTTCTTTTGTGATAGGGTGTTCAAATTGTAAACTTACAGCACTTAAAAAAAGTCCTTTATGCAAGAGTGTATTGCCTTTAATTCCATAGATTTTATCCCCTATTATTGGGAAACCTTTACTAGAAAGATGCTTCCTTAATTGATGAGTTCTGCCAGTAACTGGTTTTAATTCCAACATAGAAATATCACCATTATTTAAACTTTTCTCTGTTTTTAAAAGCTTTAATTTCGTTAGCGCTTTTTTTCCATCAACATCCGTATCAATTTGATTTTCACCGTCCCATAATCCAGGTACAAGTGCAACATATGTTTTATCAATTTTTTTAGCCTCCAACAGTTTACCTAACAAAACTCGAGCTTCAACTGTTTTAGCAAAAATCACTAATCCACTTGTTGGAGCATCCAATCGATGAATTGGTTTAGGCCATTTTAATGTATTTTTATCGGTTGGTTTTAATTTTCCTTGAACTGCATTTTCTAAGGTTCTGAAAAGATTACCTGAAGTAACAATTCCGCTAGGTTTTAAAACAACAGCCAAGTAGTCGTCTTCGTAAACTATTTCAATAGCTAAATCAAAAGGCTCGGGTTTGCTTTCTTCTAAATCCCATAATTCAATTACATCTCCTTTTTTAACAAAATAAGATGAATTAACCTTTAACCCACCAACTCGCAAAACACCAGATTTCACAGATTTTTTAACGCTTTTATTACTGGAGAGCTCTACAAACAAACCTCTACAATAAGATTCAATTCGAACAGAATCTTGTAACGTTTCAATAAAATGGTGTTTAACCTTATGCATGATAGTAAGTAGATTATTAATCACCGAGAAAAACCGATATATTTGGCGCATAATGAAGGTACTAAAAAATAAAAGACCTTATTACGCACAATGGTGGTTTTTCATCTCACTTCTTATCCTGGGGTGGGCTACACCAATTACTAAACATTGGGAATTATTTTATTTTGGTAAAACAACAACAGGATATCCAATCAAAATATTTTACAATACGTTAATTCCTAAATGGCGTTATGTCTTCCCTGTTGATGGCAAACAGTATTATTGTCACTTCAAAGATGAACCACACCAAATGAATCAAAAAAGAGAGGATATAATTGTTTATTACGATAAAGAAAACCCTAAAAAAAATGTTTCATTTGAAATAAATAATCTTTACCAAGATGATCACCTATTTTTCCCAGTCGCCTTTCAAATTGGCTTACTTGCATTTTTCATTTCTGTACGGGTAAAATAACTAATAAAACTTCATTTTTGTGCCTGAATACCTTAAATAGGGTACGGAAAAAAGAAGTTTTAAAACCCTCTTAAACTATTTTTGCAAGTGAATGTTTTCAGAGGTAACAAACCATATATTTTTTAAGGTATTCTTTACTTTAACTCTACTTTCAAACATTTCCTTTGCGGGAGGCATAGACGGGGTGATTTTAAATACAGAAAATTCCCCAATTGCTTCTTCCCAAATCAATATTATCGAAACCAACCAGACGATAAAATCCGATAAAAACGGATTATTTGCTTTTAGAAATCTAGAAAAAGGAATCTACAATTTAGTTGTTACCCATTCCGATTATGAAGAGTCCATTCAACAAATCATTATTACAAACGAATCAAACAAGTTAGTGTCAATAACATTACTTTTTAAAACAAATTCGATATCGGATGTTTTGATAAAAGTTGACAGGCCAATTGGAAGAGGGAAAGAAATCACCGAAGATGAAATAATTATAGGAAAATTAAGTGTCACTGTAAAACCTGACCCAAAAAAACCTTCAGGAAGTTCAGCACGAAGTATTGAAATACCAGTGAATATTATTGAATACGATGGAGCCGGCTTACAATTAGGTATTGGAGGAAGAGGATTAAATCCTAAAAGAACAGCGCACTTTAACACACGTCAGAATGGTTACGAAATAAGCGCAGATGCTTTAGGATACCCTGAAACATATTACACTCCGCCTTCTGAAGCTATTAAAGAAATACGAATTTTAAGAGGAGCAGCATCCATGCAGTACGGACCTCAATTTGGAGGAATGATAAACTTCAAACTTAAAGAAGGTCCTGAAGATCCCAACGATAAATTCGAATTCATAACGAACAACAAATATGGAAGCTATAATCAATTCCATTCTTTCAACAGTATTGGAACAAACTATAAAGCACTTCGCACTTATTCCTTTTACCACTACAAAACAGGAGACGGCTGGCGAGATAATTCTAAATATGACTCACACACTGGATATACAGGTTTAGATTATCATGTAAATGAGCATTTAACACTTAAACTACAGTTAACCCATCACCAATATATTGCGCAACAGGCTGGGGGGTTAACGGACAAGCAGTTTGAATTTAATCCACAACAAAGTTTTAGAGAAAGAAACTGGTTTAATATAAACTGGAATATCGCAGCGTTTATCGCTCATTATAAAATAAATAAAGACTTATGGATCAACTCCAAAACCTTTCTTGTTTCAGCCACTAGAAATTCTGTTGGATATTTGGAAAACGCTACAAGAATAGATAACGGATATAATCGAACTTTAATTAATGGGGAATTCAATAACATAGGAAATGAAACTCGATTAATTAAGCGCTATAAATTCTTAAGTGGCAAAAAAAATGGTGCCTTTATTGCCGGGATTAGAAATTATCAAGGAAATGCTAAAACAGCACAAGGAATGGCAAGTATTGGAAATGATGCTGATTTCACACTGTCCAAGAACCCTGAATACTCTGAATATTCATTCCCTAGTAACAATACTGCAGCATTTTTTGAAAACTCTTTTTTTATTAGCGATAAGTTCTTCATTACTCCTGGTTACCGTTTTGAACACATCAATACTAAAGTGGATGGTTACTATAACCAATACACTATTAATATGGCGAACGATACGCTTCAAACATTACAGTCTTTAAATAAATCAGGAAATAAAAGAAACATCCACTTACTAGGAACGGGTATTACTTATAACTCCCATAAATATGGAAAGTTTATCCTTAACGGATCTCAAAACTTCCGCTCGGTTAACTTTAGCGATATAAACATTGTAGTTCCTGGTTTTAGAGTAGACGAGGATATTAATGATGAAAGAGGATTTACTACTGATTTATCCTACACCAAAACATGGAATGGAAAAGCTTTTATTGGCGCCACAGCCTACTACCTATATTACGCTAATAGGATTGGAGTTATTTGGCAAACAGACGACACTACTTTTGATACGTACCAATTTAGGACGAACGTATCTGCTTCTAGAACAATTGGTTCGGAAATAACAGCGTGGGTTGATTTAGCTAAAATAACGGCGATTAATGACAGTACTCAAAAGCTAAATTTAATGTCTAATTTAACCTTAAATGATGCCAAATACATTGATGAGAACACAACTGTTTTTGGAAACTGGGTTGAAATGGTTCCTGCTTTTACAATTAAAACTTCTTTAACCTATGAATACAAAAAGTGGTTTGTTTCTGGCTTAGTTAATTATCAAACTCAACAATACTCAGAAGCAACGAATGCCGAAGCAAGTACTACTGGGCTTTATGGAATTGTACCCAGCTTTTGTGTGGTAGATATGAAAATTGGATATACTTACAAGAAATTCACATTTCATGCATCTATTAATAATGTTACCGACGTTAAATATTTTACGCAAAGAGCAAATTCATACCCTGGCCCAGGGATTATACCTTCTGAAGGGCGGACAATTTTCGGTTCAGTAATCATTAAAATATAAGTATACAACGGCGGTAATTGTCCGGTTATAAAATTGCCCCTTGTATCGTGTTTGTCCTATCATTTATAATAATTTCATCTCACTTTATAAATAGCTTTATTAAATCTAAAAAGCAGTACTATGAAAAATGTAATAACTTTATTATTTGTAATCGTTGGCTTTCTTTCACAAGCGCAACATAACATCATACCAGAACCTTTGTCATATTTGGAAACTAATGGTTTCTTTTCCTTTTCAAATTCGGTTAACATTAGGGATCAATCTAAAGATAATCAAGTAGCTAAAGGTTTAAAAGTGTTTGAAAATCACCTTTCCAAAATAGGAATAAAAGCTAACCATAACGAGAAAGATCCATCAATAATTATTCGTAAAAACAAGTCAATTCCCTCAGAAGAAGGATACACATTGGATATTTCCGAAAACAATATTATTCTTGAAGGAAAATCGTTTGCAGGGATCTATTATGGATTACAAACTTTAAAGCAACTACTCCCCTCTTCAAATCAAAAAGAGCCTATTCAAATTAAAAGTTGTTCTATCGTGGATGAACCAAGATTTAAGTGGAGAGGGTTAATGCTAGATGTAAGTAGACATTTTTTCACAGTTGAGGAAGTTAAGGCTTACATCGATCAAATGGCAGCATTTAAGTTTAATACATTCCATTGGCATTTAACGGACGATAACGGATGGAGAGTTGAAATTAAAGCATTGCCTAAACTTACAGAAATTGGAGCTTGGAGAGTTGAAAGAAATGGTAAGTTTGGAGCATCAAGACCGGCTCCGCTTGCAGGGGAAAAAGCAACGTATGGCGGTTTTTACACGCAAGAACAAATTAAGGATGTTGTAAAATATGCAACAGCAAGAAACATTACGATTATTCCCGAAATTGACTTGCCAGGTCATAGTATGGCAGCTCTAGCAGCTTACCCTAAGTTATCAACGAAGAAAGAACCAAAGTTTGTCTCTCCTGGAAACAAGTTTGCAGAATGGTTTGGAGATGGAAGTTTTAAAATGAATATCGAAAATACTTTAAACCCATCAGATGAAAAAGTATATGATTTCATTGATAAAGTATATACTGAAATTGCTCAGTTGTTTCCAGGTAAATATATTCACATGGGTGGAGATGAGTGTTACAAAGGATACTGGGAGGAAAGCGAAGAAGTAAAAGCTTTTATGAAAATGAATAAAATTAAGGATGCGCATGAATTACAATCTTACTTTGTTAAACGAGTTCAAAAAATAATCAATAGCAAAGGTAAAAAGATGATTGGTTGGGATGAGATTATCGAAGGCGGCTTGGCTAAAGGTGCAACTGTAATGAGTTGGCAAGGAATGAAAGGTGGAATTCACGCTGCAAAAAAAGGACATGAAGTAGTTATGTCTCCTACTACTTTTGCTTATTTAGATTACATGCAAGGTGATGCAACGATAGAAAACAAAATATACGCGAGTTTAAGCTTAGAGAAAACATATGAGTTTGAACCTATTCCTGAAGGCGTTGATGAAAAGTTAATTCTTGGTGGTCAGGCTAACATTTGGACGGAGGAAATTCCAACCTTGCAGTTTGCCTTTTACATGACCTACCCAAGAGCAATGTCTATTTCAGAAACTTTATGGAGTTCTAAAAACAAAAAGAACTGGGATAATTTTGTAACAAAAGCGCAAGCTCACTTTGTTAGATTTGATGATCAGAAAATAAATATTTGTAAAGCAGTTTTAGATCCAATAGTGGAAGTATATAAAGAAGATGACAAGTTGATGTGTAAACTAATAAACAATCTACCAAACGCTGTTATTTACTTCTCTACGAACAACACTTACCCAGTTGAGTTTGCAACAAAGTATACACAACCATTCGAAATCCCTAAAGGTGATTTTAAATTAAGAACTCAAACCTTCCAGTATGGCAAAGCTATCGGAAGACAACTAATAATCGACAGAACTGATTTAATTAAAAGGTAGTACTTAAAGTTAATTCTCCGCACGCTTAATTAAAAAGTATTTGAGAACGTTTTTTTTGAAATAATCTAAGAATTATTCAGTACTTAGCAAAGTAAATTTTCTGTTAAAATAAGCTGGATATTATCCTATTTAAATTTGTCTGATCAATAGGCAGACTTTAATTCAATGTCCTAAATAAACTTATCGGGTTCCAAAAACCCGATAAAGATTAT
>JAQXEE010000113.1 GCA_029251005.1 Flavobacteriales bacterium
ATTTTATGATACAATATGAACTTCTTTAAAGATTCGATGATAATCATTCCACAAAATGGGTTTTTTATGGATTCAATTAAATCTTATAAAATTGAAACAATGAATCAAAAGAAAATTATCAGTATTCAAGGAGGATTCAACCTTTATCTTTTAGAGTCAATCCTTTTAAAACTAGATACAATCAAGAATATTTCCCAAAACTTAAATAATAGAAAAAAGATTTCGTTTAAAAATCATGATAGAAATGTAGTTTTTAAGTTTCGTTTTGATAAAATGAATAATTTAAAGTCGATAATAAAAAAGGTAAATGGTAAAGTAGTTAGAAGAGAAAAAATAAAAATATATGAAAAAGATAAATGTGGTAATTGGACTAAAAAGTACCATCTAATAAATGACCAAGCATGTTTTGAATATATCAGAACAATAAAATATTTGGGGACAGTCCCTAACTAAAAATATTTGGGGACAGTCCCTAACTTGAAAAACGTTTTAAAGGCTTGTTTTAGCTAGTGTTTAAAAGCTTAAAAAGGTGTGCGGAATAGGGTGGTTTGGCACAGTTGGAATTGCAAAAAAAAAGTGGGACAATTTTTCTAAGACCTATGCTGCTTGTTTAATTCAATTTCCTTCGGTGTTTTATAACCTAATGAAGAATGTAATCTTCTGGTATTATACCAAGTTTCAATATATTCAAATATAGCAGTTTTAGCTTGTTCAATGGTTTTGTATTCTTCAGAATAAATTAATTCTGATTTCAATGTTTTAAAGAAACTTTCAGCAACTGCATTATCCCAACAATTCCCCTTTCTACCCATATTTTGAACAATCAAACAATTGGTCTTAAGTAGTTTTCTTAACTCTTTACTTGCATACTGCACACCTCTGTCAGAATGGAAAATAAGAGGTTTATCAATTGTTCTTTTTGAAAGTGCCATTTTCCAGGCAGGTATAATTGTTTGGCTTATAAATAACGATTTATTCAGTACCCAACCAATTACTTGTCTGTCAAATAAATCGATTACCGTATTTAAATACATCCAGCCTTGACCTGTTTTGATATAAGTAATATTGAATATCCAAGTTTCATTTAATGTTTTTGGTTTAAAATTTCTACTCAAATGGTTCTCTGAAACAGAATATCCATGATTTGAATTTGTAGTTACTTTGTATCTCTTTTTAACTTTACTTATCAAGCCTTATTTACGCATTAATTTAGCCACTCTTGGCCTTGAAACAAAGTAATCTTGCCTTTTAAGGCTAGCTGTTATTCTTAGGCTTCCGTAAGATCTTTTGCTTTCTTGAAACACTTGTTTAATTACTTGGGTTAATCGGTGGTTTCAAAATCTCTTTTAGAAATATTTCCCGTGTACCACCTGTAATAAGAACTTCTAGAGACTCTTAGTACCTTACACATCCTCTCAATGGAATAGTTTTCCCTATTCATAGCTATAAATTGGTAAACTTCCCATCATTCTTGGAGAAGATGTGAACGGCTTTTTTTTATGTTTCAAGTTCTAACTCTGCGTTCTTTAGTTTTTCTCTCAATTCGTTAACTTTTTAACTGTCTTGAGGTTTCCCCGATGATTTAGGAGTAATTGGATTTCTCTCTGCTGTTCGCCATTTATAAATCCGAGCCACTTGAATCCCCAATTCATCTGGTAAATCTTTGATGTTTTCACGCTCATAACTCAAACGAACTGCATCTTGTTTAAATTCGTTACTAAAATGTCGTTTTACTCTTGCCAAACTTCTAATGTATTAATTTTAGAATAGGTCTTAACTTTTGTGTCCGACTAAAGCTAGTAACTCCATTTTTTTATTAAATCAAAATGAACAACAAAAAAGCCCTTTTTTTTCTTGAATTTTCCCCTCGTAAACCCCTAGCTATAATTATTATAATCCCTATCTTTGCAACGCAAATTTAATTGGAATTGAAATGAAAGTTTTAAAGTTTGGAGGTACATCAGTTGGCTCTGCAGTTAGAATGAGGGGTGTTGCAGATATCGTTGTAAAC
>JAQXEE010000010.1 GCA_029251005.1 Flavobacteriales bacterium
CAGTTAATTTAACATCAAACTCAGGAGATAAACCAACTTCATATTGAAACGTAAAATCCTTTTGAGTATTCCAATCTATAACTTGCTTATCTTCCTTTGGAATTGGTTGTCCTAGAACATCCAATTTTTCTTCTTCTATAAATTTAAAAAGACGCGCATTAACCGCTTTTTGAATTTCTTCAACTTTAGCATTAACACCATACATTTTCTTAATCATTCCAAATGGCACTTTCCCAGGACGGAAACCTTGCATTTGAGCAGTTTTTTGCTGTTTCTTTAAAAACGAGCTTACTTTTCCTGCATAATCATTCTCTTCAATCTCAACTTTAAGGATTGCGTTTAAACCGTCAATGTTCTCTTGTACAATGTTCATTCTAAAAATATTTATTTGGAGTGGAATCAAAGTAGAAAAAAGTGCGGGTGAAGGGACTCGAACCCCCAAGCCGTGAAGCACTAGATCCTAAGTCTAGCGTGTCTACCAATTTCACCACACCCGCTTTTTTCAAAAAATTGGATTGCAAATATACCGTTTTTTCTTTAGGAAAGAAACAATTAACATTTTTTTTCCAAAAAAATTAAAGTTTTGACAAAGTGAATAAAAAGTTAATAAGTTTTGGTCTAAACTTGCCTAATTCCAACTTCTTGTAACTTACATTTGCAGACCAATTTTTATACAATTATTATGTTTCAGTTAAAAGGAAGATTAAAAGAAGTTAAAGACACAAGACAAGTATCTGATAAATTCGCAGTAAGAGAATTTGTTTTAACAGATGAGTCTTCTCAGTACCCACAGCACATTCAATTTCAAGCAACTCAAGATAGATGCTCTCTGTTGGATGGTTTTCAAGTTGGCGGCGAAGTTACTGTTAACTTTAACGTTAGAGGTAGAGAATGGACTTCACCTCAAGGAGAATTAAAATATTTTAACTCATTGGATGCTTGGAGAATTGAAGCTGCTGACTCAGCGCCTGCTCCAACAGCTTCAGATATACCGCCAGCCGTTTCAATGGGCGGTGGAAATGATGACGATTTACCCTTCTAATTTAGATTAGAATAAATTATACAAAAGTGAGTTGGATTCAATTTCAACTCACTTTTTTGTTTTTATATACTCCAGCACCAATCGAATCTTACCGTAATCGATATTTGAACCAAGAGCTTCATAAATTGGCTTAAGCTTATCCTCTTTTGGATTCTCCACACAATAAGTTTCCAACCTTTTAAATTCATCAAAAGGAATGAACTTACTTATATCCGTTAATCTTCCAATTTTGAAAAGTTGAGCAATATGAGAATAAACTGTTGTTTCCTTTAAAACCCTAACATCTGATATTTCAGGAACTGTCATTCCTTTTTCTATCATGACCATTGTTTCCTTAAATGTATCCCCTTTTTTCTTTTTATTTCGATTCACATAATCCAAAATCACGTTGGTGAAATTATCTCCATATAAATCATACTTGTGCTCACCTACTCCGCTAATATTTAACATTTCAGGTTGAGTAGTGGGTTTTCTTAGAGACATTGATTTCAAGGTTGCATCACTAAAAATTAAATACGGAGGTTTACCTTCATCGCGCGCCAATTTCGTTCTCACCTGACGAAGAATCTCAAACAATTCTTCATTTGCAGATATATTCCTAGGCTTAACCACTGATTTAGAATCTTCAAACTGCTTCTCCATTTCCGCAGTGTCAACTAAATCTACTTTCTTTTTACTGAACAATACCTCTTTACTTAATGGGGTTAAGCGTAGTTTATTATGATCATCGTACGCCACCTCAAAAAATCCTAAGCTCAACAATTGAAGCATAAAGTTTTGCCAATCTTTGAACGTATATGATTTCCCTACGCCAAAGGTTTTCAACTCATGATATCCTTTTTGATACATTTCAGGACGAGAGCTTCCTTTTAATATCTCGATAATACCTCCAGAGGCTTCTTGTTCATTTGTTCTAGCAATAGCGCTTAAAGCCATTTGAGCAATAACAGTTCCGTCAAATAACTTGGGAGGGTTTTTACATACATCACAATTCCCGCAATTTTCAGGAAGAACTTCTCCAAAATAGGCAAGTAAAATTTTTCGTCTGCAAATTCTTGCTTCAGTAAAATCCTGCATTCTTCTTAGTTTGGCCTGCTGAAATTCTTTTTGACCACTATTTTCAACAAATTGATTTAGTTGAACAACATCAGCATAACTATAAAAAAGAATAGTATCTGATGCAAGCCCATCTCTTCCTGCTCTACCTATTTCTTGATAATAACCTTCTATATTTTTTGGTAAATTAAAGTGAATAACAAATCGAACATTTGATTTATCGATTCCCATACCAAAAGCAACTGTTGCGCAAACAATTTTTACTTTATCGTTTATAAAATCTTCTTGTGCTTTTTCTCTTTCGTCTGCTCTTAACCCTGCATGATATGCTGTAGCTAAAAACCCTTGGGCGCGTAATTTAGCAGATAAATTTTCAGTCGACTTTCTACTTAAGCAATATATAATTCCCGATTCTTCTTGTCTGGTTAACAAAAACTCAACAATTCTTTCAAACCTTTTTTTTCCTGGTAAAACTGCTAAACTTAAATTTGGACGATCAAAAGAGGAAATAAATACTTTAGGGTTATTTAATGCCAACTGAGTTGTTATATCCTTTCGGGTAAGTTTATCAGCAGTAGCTGTTAAGGCAATAAAAGGAACACCTTCAAAACGATGTCTCAAAGCACCAACTTGAGCATATTCTGGTCGGAAATCATGTCCCCATGATGAAATACAGTGTGCTTCATCAATTGCAATTAAACTTATTTTTATTGTTTGTAAGAAGGATAAAAAGTGATCGTTTACTAACTTTTCCGGAGAAACATAAAGCATCTTAATCGTGCCTGCTTCCAATTCTCGCATTACCCGGTCTTGCTCTTCTGGAGATTGAGATGAATTTAAGAAAGTCGCTTTAACACCGTTACTCACTAATCCTTCAACCTGATCTTTCATTAAAGCGATTAAGGGGGAAACTACTATAGCAGCACCTTCTTTTAGTAGTGCTGGTATCTGAAAGCACAACGACTTACCTCCTCCTGTTGGCATCAATGCCAACGCATCTCTATCCTCAAGAACTTCTTTTATGATATCCCATTGTTGTGGTCGGAAATCATCGTAACCAAAAACCGTCTTTAATACCTTGAGTGCTTCACCTTTCACATTAGCAAAGATAGACGAAATACTGTTTTTTAACTTTTAAAATAATTAATGTTGTAAAAAAAGAGAGTATAATTTCCTGTAGTGGTCTTTGAATGTTAAATTTGCGCAAAATTAAAACTTAAACTAATCTGTCGAAAACGGATTTTAAACTAATTCTTTATGGAAATATTGATGATTGTAGTATTTATTGTAGGGTATTTAATGATTGCCCTAGAGCACAATATTCACATTGACAAGGCACCTACTGCTTTAATCGCAGGTATGGTATGTTGGGCTTTATATTCTTTTGTCCTTTATGGTACAAAAGATCACGATGCAGCGCACCATATCCTACTTCACGGGGCAGCCGGCAGCGGAGGTTTAATGCATCATATGTTTGACATTGCAAACATCTTATTCTTTCTTTTAGGAGCAATGACAATTGTTGAAACGATCGATGAGCATCAAGGTTTTACAATTATTACAGACAAAATAAAGACGACTAACAAAGTGAAATTACTTTGGATTATCGCCTTGTTATCATTTATATTCTCTGCGTTATTAGACAACCTTACAACTGCTATTGTAATGATTTCGTTGCTGAGAAAACTAGTGGGTGACAAAAAAACAAGATGGTTTTTTGCAGGTATGGTAATTATTGCAGCAAATGCAGGTGGTGCATGGTCTGTAATTGGAGATGTAACCACAACAATGCTATGGATTGGAGGACAACTTCCTAGTTCAGTTATTATTGCAATTCCCAATTTAATAATTCCTTCTTTTATCGCTCTTTTAGTTCCTTTAATAATACTTTCATTTACCATGAAAGGTGAAGCCGATAGACCAAATGCAGGAAGAATGGAAGCGCATAAGTTTGACACAACAAGAAAAGAAAGAATAATTCTTTTAACATTAGGAATTGCAGGATTATTGTTTGTTCCAATCTTCAAAACAATTACACACCTTCCTCCATTTACAGGAATGATGCTTTCACTAGGTATTGTTTGGGCAGTTACTGAGGTAATGCATCGAAAAAAAGAGCACGATCACAAGTACCACTTATCTGTTATTTCGGTGTTAAAAAAAGTTGATACTTCATCTGTTTTATTCTTTTTAGGAATCTTGTTAGCTGTTGCTTCGTTACAAGAAGTTGGTCACTTAAATGTTATGGCTGAATTTTTAACAGAAACACTGCAAAACAATTACGCAATTAACATTGCAATCGGATTCTTATCATCGATTGTCGATAACGTGCCTCTAGTAGCTGCTGCTCAAGGTATGTACGAAATAGCACCCCAGGGAAGTACAGGTGAGCTGGCTGACTTTGTTAGTGACGGTTCTTTTTGGGAATTCTTAGCATTATGTGCCGGTACAGGGGGATCTTGTTTAATCATTGGTTCAGCAGCAGGAGTTGCTGTTATGGGATTAGAAAAAATCGACTTTGTGTGGTACATGAAAAAAATTAGTTTATTAGCTATTGTTGGATATATTTCCGGTGCTGCTACTTACATTTTGTTTTTCTCATAATAATTCATGGTTCACACCGTTGAACTAAACACTAACAAAAAATTATGTTTGGAAATTTATTCAACTTACAAATAGTCCAAGGAGGAAGCGCTTCACTTCCTTCTGATTCTGTTTCTACCCCAGGGCTAGAGAACACTTTAGGTGATGCAGCGTCAAGTGATTTATTGATAATCGATTTAATAATCGACTCTTGGCCGATAATGTTGCCTTTATTTGTTCTTTCAATTATTGCTGTATATATCTGGGCAGAACGTTATTCTGCTATTCAAAAAGCAAGTAAAATTGATTCATCATTCATGGCTAGTTTAAAAAACAGTGTGTCCCAAGGTAGGCTCGATGAAGCTAAACAATTATGCGAGTCATCTAACACACCCGTTGGAAGAATGCTTCACAAAGGCATCTCACGTTTAGGAAGACCCTTAAGAGATATAAGCACATCTATTGAAAACGTATCTACCTTAGAAATCTCCAACATGGAGAAAAACCTCTCTATTTTAGCAACAATTTCAGGTGCTGCTCCAATGATTGGTTTTTTAGGTACAGTATTAGGAATGATGAATACATTCCACAAAATGGCAGCAGGATCTGAAGAATCTGGTGTTCAAATCGGGGATCTTTCTGAGGGAATAATGTATGCTATGGCGACAACTGTAGCAGGATTAGTTGTTGGGATTATCGCTTATCTAGGGTATAATCTTTTAGTGTCAAAAGTGGATAAAGTAGTTCATAAGATGGAAGATGCTTCCTTAAACTTTATGGATTTATTAAACGAACCTGCTGCTTAAAATGAGAGTTAGATCAAGAAAAAAAGTAGACGCAAGCTTTAACATGTCGAGTATGACCGATATTGTTTTCTTGCTATTGATATTCTTCATCGTGCTGTCAACATTTGTTTCTCCACCTGGAGTTCCTGTTGATTTGCCCAAAGCTGCTGCAGGTGTAGTCCCTACATCTCCTAAAATCACAATAAACATCACTACTAACGATAAATACTTTATCAATGGTACAGAAATATCTTATGACGGATTGTTAGCGCAATTAAAGTCTAGTTCAGGGTCTATGAAACAACCTGCTATTAAATTGGCTGCAGATGGAAACATACCTCTAGAAAAAGGAATCGCCTTATTTGCTGACATTAAAAAGTTAGGCTACGAAAAAGTAGTTATAGCTACTCAACCTAAAAATAATTAGTGGAAAACAAGGAATCAAATAATCGTAAAAAGAAAGGATTAATCATTACAGTTTCTGTACATGCAATTGCTCTTTTACTTTTTTGTTTATTTGGGTTTGAAGTTATCGACCCTAAACCAAGTGGATTTGAAGCTGAATGGGAAATTGAAGGGATTGAAAATGCAGGTGGGGAAAATAATAAAGAAGTCACTTCTGAAAATCCTAATCAAACAAACGACATTACTAAACTAACCGATGCTGCTCAAGCATCTGCTGCTCAAGAAGAGCAATTAATTACCGAAGAGTCAGGTATAATTGCGGTGAAAAGCGCTCCAACAAAAACTCCAGTAATTACCAAACCAAAAAATGTTACCGTCAATAATAAAACTTCTCCATCAAAAACCGACTCGCCTAAAGAAACAAAACCAACAGTAGACCCCGCGATATTAGCAGCACTTGGGGGAATGAAAAAAGGAACTAATTCCGACGGAGGAAAAGGAGACGGTGAAGAAAGCGGTGTTGAAGGAGACCCGAGTGGTGGTGGGAAAGACTTAAAAGGAACAGGTAACAAAGGTGATGGAAAGTGGAGTGTTGAAGGAAGATCTCCTGTTCACATTGGAACGCATACTAACTCATGTGGAGTATCAGGTAAAATTATTGTTTTAGTGAAAATTAACCGCTCTGGAAAAGTTGTATCGGCTTCGGATGTTGGAGGAACTACCCAAAATGAATGTCTAGTGAATTTAGCAATTAGCCAAGCTAAAAGTATAAAATATGCTCCTTCCAACTCTACAGAACCTTACAACGAAGGAAAAATCGTAATGGATTACGGATTAAAATAACATTATCGAATTCGAATTAAGTTCTAACTCGTTTTAAGTATCACACCTTTTAAAAATTCACACACGGTTCCTTCTCAAATTAACTCCCTACCATCGCCCCATTAAATCTACTCTTTGACAAGCGATGCTATTCAATTTAGAATTCATAATGTATCCAATAACTTTAAAAGCATTAATATGAACCAAAAAACAATTCATGAAGAATATCAATAGAGAGTTAATCTAATAAGCTTTAAGAAATAAAAAAACAGGACTAAAGAACCGATTGATTACAAAAAAGAGAAGCTTTGTTTACTAAATTATCAGACTCAAGAAATTGAGCTAATTATTAGAATTCAAATTAAAGCTTATTTTTTCGGTCTCTAAATCCTTAGCTTTATTATCAAGAATAAGAATAATTACAGAAAAACCCCAAAACAAAGCGGACGCTTTATCTGTATCAAGAAAATTATTTAGAATACCATGGAGATAATATGTTATAAGCCCCATAAAAGCTGTTAAACCAATCATTCTTGACTCTTTAGGTAGATTACTTTTATATACTCTTACAGCTGCTACACATACAACAAAAACAAACCCAAGCATAAACACCATTCCTAAAGCACCTTGCTCAGAAAGCGGACCTAAGTATTCACTGTGCGCATTACCTCCATCCCCAGCGTTTGTACTAATAATTGTTTTATCCTTACTTTGCTGATAAGGCGCGTATTCAAAAGCATAAGTTCCCGGCCCGTAACCAAAAACAGGACGATCACTAAACATTCCCCATGCCGATTTCCAACGGTTTAATCGCTCAAGATTTGAAGCATCAGAACTTACGTTGGATATTGATTCAACATGTTCAGAAAGGTTTGAAGAAGAATCCTGTTTATTTCGTGATAAATCCTCTAAAATATCTTCCATTTTCAGCGTCAAAAACCCACCAATCAAAATTATTCCTGCCCAAATAACCCAAGATTTAATTTTGAATTTCAACACAACAAAAACACCTAAAGCACCGATTAAACTAACCCAAGCAGCCCTTGTGTAAGATAATGTAATTGATAGTGCAAAAAGTAGCATTAATGAGATTACGATTATCCTCTTCGCACCCGTAATTTTTGGACTAAATGATTGCCACAATAAGAAAGGGAAAATCATTGCTAAACAAGCACCGTAAGAAGTATGATCATTAAAAAATGGATTCATAACCCAGTTCGCACTCGCTTGGCTAAATCCACGCATTGAATGCTCTACAAAAGTGTAAAGTAATACAGGAATAAACCCTAAAGCATAAAGCCAAAACATTTGACGTTGATTTTTTTCAGTTTTTAAGAATTGAGACGCTAAAAAGTAAAAAACACTCACGAACCAAAGTCTGCTTAACAAAAACTTAATGGAAATAAGTGGATCTGAACTTGCTATAGTAGTCATAACAATCCAAGCCAATTGCAAAAACAATAAAACAGAAATTGGATGCCTTAACACCTTTCGATCAAACTTACCATCGTAGAATAGTTTGAGTATAAAAATAAGCATCATCCCAACAATCAATGGTTCTGTGGGCAAGGCTATACCAACACCTAAATCAACACCTATATCATCAAGATTAATAGACAGAGGGACTAAGAAAACAACAATGTAATAAAGCACGTCTAACTTAAACAGTGCTAAATATGCTAATAAGATGACAACAGGAAAACCTAAAAGCTCAAAACGCTCATTGTAAAGCAAAACAGCATTCGCAAGTACAAAGAACAAGCTAATGACATAGAACCATATTTTTTTCGAAGAATCTAACAATTAGGCAGTCTTTCTCTTTTCAACTCTTTCTAAAAAAGAAATAACACCCAGTGCAGTAAAAAAAGCTATTACAGCTGAAACAGCAACTATAAGCCATCTAACAGGATATGTTTTTTTATCGGCCATGTAGGGATTAACAATACTTACTGTATATTCTTTTTTACGACTTAATTCTTTTAAATGTTCTTCGTACTGAAGCTTAAAACCATTAAAAGACCCACGAACACTCCAGAGCCTATTGGATAAATGTTCATATTCAGCACCCTTTTCCTTCAAATTGTCAAGTTCCTCTTTTACTTTTGTGATTTTATTTGGATCAACACTACTTCTTGCTAATAATCTATAGTATTCCTTGGATAGGTTTTTAACTTGACTTCCGTAATCAAGTATCCCATAATCACGTCTAATCGCGTTTACCTTTTCTTCTAATTGGTCTCGCTCCTTTTTCGATCTCTCCATCATTAATTTAACTGTATTAACAGCTTCAACTAATTTCTCATCTTGCAGTCTCTTTACCTCAAAATTATATAGATCAACAATGGAATTAACCATTTTATAAGCTATTTCAGGATTGGTACTTAAAACTGAAATTTCAACAGATTCATATTTTGTTTTCTTAAATTGAACATTGTCGGCATACTCCTTATATAATAAGTTCTTATAATGAGGTTCGTCTTTCTCAATATCATAAAGGGTATCTAATTCATAAAGCGTAACTAAACTTTCTCTAATAGCATCCGATTCCAACATTTGAATCATTTGCTCAGTAGGAGATTCATCTGAGTATTTTTTTAAGTTTGTTGGGTAAACTTTTGCAAACGACTTAAATCTTGGTTTAATAAAAAACGGTGATGAAAATACAGCTGATCCAACAGTAGTTATAAGCACCACAATTATTAAAGGTTTTTTCCACTTCCATAGAAGTCCTAAAATATCATCGCTTTCAAAATATTCTTTCATATCAAAAAAATTATAATTGTACTTTTATCTTTTGAGCTTGCTCATAAAAAAAAATAGCCAAAACTCCACTTAGTAACGTTCCTACAACACTCAACAATACAATTAACCACCTAATTGGATAACTCTTTTTTTCTGCAGCGTATGGACTTGTTACCACAAAATAATTCTGAATTCTTGCTTCAGCATCTACTTTAGCTTCATCATACTTTCCTCTTAACTCCGAAAGTCTCAACCGCTCATTCTCAAGGGTTTCTTTTAAGCTAATATACTTCGCTCCATACTTCGCTAATACATCTAACTTACTTTGCAATAATTCAGCCGCTTTCATATTCCCTTTCGCCATAGCCTTTGTGTAAGCACTTCCGTAAACTTCAGACTGCGACTTAATGCTTAAAACACCTTTGCTCATTATAAATGCAAGAGAATCTTCCATCTTTTTAATATCTGAATTTAAATCATTGTATGCTTTTTTAACGACCTCAAAACCTTGCACAGCTCTCTCTTTTTGAATGTCATTCATCACGTTATCCAAAATTTCCAACACTGACTGAGCAATCAAGGCTGCAGTATCGGGACTGTGATCTAGAACTTGAATCTCTACAGCCATGTTTTTGTTTTGACTAAAAGAAATATTTTCTGAAAAAATCTCGTGTAAATCGAAATTTGGAGTAGACGTTTCATCTAGTTTAATATCATAGTGAGCCATCAAATCGTATTGATCAACAAGTTTTGATCTTACTTTATCCGAATTTAAAACTTCTAATAATTGCTCTGATTTTTCCTCTTCACCAAATTCCATAATGTCCGTCTTACCTCCAAAACGACTACTAATTAAAGCCTTTGCAACAGAACTAGTATTGGATGGGTATACAACAGCTACAGATTTATACTTTTCTTGAATATTTAAGGAGACTAAAGAACTTACTAAGGTGCTCAATACAAATAGCACTCCTAGGTGAAATTTATATTTATAAAGAAAAACATACAAATTTGAAGAATCAAAGTAATTGTCTTCCATTGTATTTAAATGTTTTTTCATTCAAAAAAATTAAGTGATAAAAATAGTAAATTTAAACCGATTTAGCTTACCGATGTTTTAAGTCTTTTGCCATCTTAATTATTCCTGTAAAATTAACTGAAATAAATAATGAAAAGAAACCAAGTAGCGAAAGATAAAGAAGCCTTAAAACTAAATCGAAATGCGCATTAAATTGCAATCCAAAAACAAAAACCAAAATACCAAGTACGAATCGAATTAACAATTTGCAGTCTATTTTTAACTTAAACATATTTATCGCGAATAAAACTTGAACTATCCCGCTAACCGCTTGTGTGATAATGCTAGATAGCGCTGCGCCTAAAGCGCCAAATTTTGGTATCAATATAAAATTTAGAATCACATTTAAGACTAAGGAAATGAAAGCGACTTTATTCAGCAGTTTCATATTCCCAGACGCAGTTATTAATGTACCAAAACAATAATTAACAGACATTGGAATTATCCCTAATATCAAAATTGTAAAAATTTCTACTGAATCGATAATCTCCTGCGTGTTTAATACACCGGTGAAGTTTAATTTATCGTTAATAAAAACGGATCCATTTCCAAAATCTCCATAGCAAGCGGTTATTACATCTTTGGCAAAATAGAACAACAAAATAGATATTGCACTAACTCCGTATATTAATAAGCTAGAAGAAACGCCTATTAAACTTTGAACGCTTTCTTTATTGCTCAACATTTTTGAAAACATTGGAAGTAATAATACGGCAAATAAATAAGCATAGTTGTTAAGCGCCATAAGTACTCTAAAAGACTGAGCATACAAAGCGTTTTGATACTTACCATCTTCTAACATTCTTTCAATCATAATTGAATCAGAATAATGATATGCAGCCATTAGTACTACGATTAAAGCATAGGGCGCACTTTTTCGAATTAAAACTTTTGCAAATCTTTTATTCAATTTTGGATATGGTGTTTTTTCGATAAAAACAAGTACAGCAACCCCTAAAATCAAACTAATTCCGTATCCATAAAACTGGACAAAAATAAAGTTCTCAATATTTACATCTACTCCACTCGAATAATACATGAGATAAACAACTCCTCCAATCATTAAAAGTCTATCTAGTACAGAAAAAAGACTATCTAACTTAAATTTCCCAAAAGCAGTGAAATTTGATCTTACATAAAGAAGAGATGACAAGAAAACCTGACAGATGCCCAAAATAAACAATAAATACAATTCCTGATTATCGTAACCTAAAGCTATCCCAACGAGCTGTAATAACACCGTATAAACTAGCGCTAAAAACAAACGAATTATGGAAATATTTTGAAAATAATTAGAATATCTTCCTGGGTTCGCAGCTACTTTTCTATTATTAAAATTTCCAATGCCAAAATCCAAAGCGATATTTAATATCGCGGATAAATTAAGTAACGCAAAATACGTCCCATATTCTTCTCCTAACTCCCCTTGAACTTTCATATCCAAAAACAGCCAGAATGGCTTAACAAAGATGTTAAGCGAAAAGAGTATAATTAAATTAAATAGGAAAGACTTCTTCAAATTTGTTGGTTCGGGTAAAGGTTAAATATTAATTTTAAGTAAAACTAGTAAAATGAAGAAAGTAATCGCTGTTAATACCCGAATATTAGTTTCAAATAAATTGGAAGGTATTGGAAACTTCACCGCTGAAATCTTCAAACGGCTTGTTGAATGGAACCCAGACTATGAATTTCATTTCATTTTTAATTATCCATATGATGAAGCGTTTATTTTTGGACACAACGTTATTCCTCATATAATTCACCCGCCAGCTCGACATCCTATTTTAGTTAAAATATGGTATGATTTCAGTTTAAAAAGAAAGCTAAAACAAATCAAACCAGATATTTTCATTAGTCCTGATGCGATTACATCTCTAACTACAGATATAAAGACAATTACAGTTATTCATGATTTAGGGTTTGTTCACCGCCCAAATGATTTGCCAAAATCTTGGCGGAAATTCTACAATAAATACAGTCCTAAATTCGCCGAAAAATCTGAACGTATTGCAACTGTTTCTCAGTATTCAAAACAAGATTTGATTAATTCTTACAATGTTCCGGAAGAAAAGATTGACGTTGTATATAATGGTGTGAAAAGTAATTTCAAACCACTTGATTCAGTTGAAACAAAAGAATTAACCGACAAAAAAACACAAGGTAATCCTTACTTTTTTTATATTGGATCATTGCATCCCCGGAAAAACATATTGAATCTTTTACAAGGTTTTAATGCCTTTAAAGTAAAAGATAAAAAGAACACCAAGTTGGTGATCGGTGGAGACTTCTTGTTTAAAAGTCCTGAAATCGAAGAAGCTTTAGCTACTTTAAAATTCAAAAAAGACATAATTCTTACCGGCCGTCTTTCTGATAACGATTTAAACAAATGGTTATCAGGAGCTACTGCATTGACTTACATCCCTTACTTTGAAGGTTTTGGGATCCCGGTTTTAGAGGCCATGAGTTGTAATACACCTGTAATAACAAGTGATGTCACATCACTCCCAGAAATAGCCGGAGATGCAGCTCACTTCGTTTCTCCTGACTCTATTACTGAAATTGCTGAAGGAATGCGTAAAGTATCAGAATCATCAGATTATCAAAATGAATTAATCAAAAAAGGGCAACAGCAATTAAAAGAGTTTAGCTGGGATAAATCAGCTAATCTTTTATGGGAAAGCATTCAAAAAGTTTTAGCATCATGAGTTTAAAAAACTTTAAAAATAAAAACCTAATCGAAGCTGGTTGTGATGAAGCTGGAAGAGGATGCTTAGCAGGTCCTGTTTTTGCTGCAGCTGTTATATTGCCGAAAAATATAAAAGCTCCAGACTTAAACGATTCTAAAAAATTATCAGAAAAGAAAAGAAACGCCTTAAGAGAATTTATCGAAACTAAAGCCATCGCTTTTAAGGTAATTCAAATCTCAGCAACAAAAATTGATGAGATTAATATTCTTAATGCTTCAATTCTTGGTATGCAAAAAGCAGTTTTAGGATTGGATGTTCGTCCAGAATATATTTTAGTGGACGGTAATAAATTTAAAGATACAGAAGACATTCCTCACGAATGTATCATTCAAGGAGATGGAAAGTATAAAGCGATTGCAGCCGCTTCTATTTTAGCTAAGACCTATCGCGATGAATATATGGAAAAACTTCATACAGAGCATCCTAATTATAATTGGCAACAAAACAAAGGCTATCCAACAAAGCCTCACCGTACAGCAATTGCAATTCATGGAGCAACCGAACATCACAGAATGTCCTTCAAACTTTTACCAGATTCAAAATAAATTTAAAGCACAAAAAAAGCCCTCTCGATTAAGTCGAGAGGGCTTTATATTCTAGTGTTAAATCTTAAGCGTTTACAACCAATGACTCTAATGCCGCATTTAATGTAGCACTCGGTCTCATTGCTTTTTCAACTAAAGCCTCGTCAGCAAAGTAGTAACCTTTCACGTCACACGCAGCACCTTGAACAGCATTTAATTCTGAAACAATTTTTGATTCATTCTCAGTTAAATTAGCAGCTAACGGTTTAAAAGCATTGGCTAAATCTTCGTCAGTAGTTTGATTTGCAACTTCTTTAGCCCAGTACATTGCCAAATAAAAGTGAGAACCTCTATTATCAATTTGTCCTATTTTCCTAGCCGGTGATTTATCTTCATCTAAGAAAATTCCAGTAGCAGCATCTAATGCGTCAGCTAAAACTTGCGCTTTTATATTTCCATCTTTTGTAGATAGGTGCTCTAAAGAAACAGCTAATGCCAAAAACTCACCTAATGAATCCCATCTTAAATAATTCTCCTCATTAAATTGCTGAACATGCTTTGGAGCAGATCCACCAGCACCTGTTTCAAACAATCCACCTCCGTTCATTAAAGGAACGATAGATAGCATTTTTGCAGATGTTCCTAATTCTAAAATTGGGAATAAATCAGTTAAGTAATCTCTTAATACATTTCCTGTAACAGATATAGTATCCTGACCAGCTTTAACTCTAGCCAAAGTGTATAAAGTTGCATCAACTGGAGATTTGATTAAAATCTCTAAACCAGCAGTGTCATGGTCACCTAAGTACTTATTTACTTTTTTTATAATTTGAGCATCATGTGCTCTATTTTCATCCAACCAAAACACAGCAGGAACTCCAGTAGCTTTTGCTCTAGAAACAGCTAATTTAACCCAGTCTTGAATTGGGGCATCTTTAACTTGACACATTCTGAAAATATCTCCTGCTTCAACAGCTTGAGATAATAAAACAGTTCCATTTGAATCAACCGCTTGAATTGTACCAGCAGCAGAAGCTTGGAAAGTTTTGTCGTGTGATCCGTATTCTTCAGCTTTTTGAGCCATTAAACCTACGTTAGGAGTTGTTCCCATTGTAGTAACATCAAAAGCACCGTTTTCTTTACAGAAATCAATAGTTGCTTGGTAAACACCAGCATAGCATCTGTCCGGAATAACGGCTTTAGTGTCTTGTGCATTTCCTTCAGCGTTCCACATTTGACCAGAAGTTCTGATCATAGCAGGCATAGACGCATCAATAATAACATCAGAAGGAACGTGCAAGTTAGTAATGCCTTTATCAGAGTTTACCATCGCTAAATCTGGAGCAGTTTTATAAACCTCATCAATTGCAGATTCAATTTCAGCCTTTAATGGAGAGTTTCCAATTTTGCTGTAAACATCACCTAAACCGTTTGTAGTATCAACACCTAGTTTAGCAAATTCAGCAGCATATTTTTCAAATACCGGAGCATAGAAAACCTCAACACAAGCACCAAAAATAATTGGGTCAGAAACCTTCATCATTGTCGCTTTCATATGAAGAGAAAATAAAACCCCCTGCTCTTTGGCAGAAACAATTTCTTTTGATAAAAAAGACTTTAATTCCTTCATGTTTAAAACAGATGAGTCTAAAATCTCACCGGCCAATAAAGGAGCATTTCCTTTTAATTCTGAAACAGAACCTGCAGAATCAACAAATTGAATTTTAAATTCAGTAGCACTTTCAATTGTAGTTGAAGTCTCTGAACCGTAAAAATCTTTTTGAGACATTGATGCAACATGAGACTTAGAATCTTTTGCCCAAACACCCATTCTATGTGGGTTCTTTTTAGCAAAGTTCTTAACTGCTTTTGGAGCACGTCTGTCAGAATTACCTTCTCTCAACACAGGGTTAACAGCAGATCCTTTTACTTTATCGTATTTTAATTTTATTTCTTTTTCTTCATCGTTAGAAGGCTCTTCAGGATAATTTGGCAAAGCAAATCCTTTAGCTTGTAACTCAGAGATAGCCTCCAGCAATTGTGGAATTGAAGCAGAAATGTTTGGCAACTTAATAATGTTAGCCTCTGGAGTTTTTGCCAACTCACCAAGCTCAGCTAATGCATCATTAACTCTTTGATTTTCGTTTAAAAATTCAGGGAATAAAGAAATTATTCTTCCTGCTAAAGAGATATCTCTAGTCTCTACCTCTACTCCTGCAGTTTCAGTAAACGCTTTTACAATTGGTAAAAACGAGTAAGTAGCTAAAGCTGGAGCTTCATCTGTTTTTGTATAAATAATTTTTGAAGCCATAATATTGTTTTATAATTCAAAATTCGGCTCCAAATATAACTATTTATTACGGGCAATGCTAGACTAATAAGAGTACAAATCTTTTACGGATATAATTTCTACTTTACCAAAGCGTTTTAAAGCCTCCAAGTCTAGTTCATTTAAATTTGAAATGATCAAAATAGTATAGCTATTATCAGAAATACGCTCTTTGTGAAATTGAATTACATCTTCAAATCCTAAGGCATCAAGGCGATTATAAATAATTTCTCCTTTCGAAGTTTCAAAACCTAACTTCTGATCTGCCCAATAGCTGCTTAACTTACCTGCTCTTGTTGTTCTGCTTGAAGCAAGTTTTTGTTTCAATGCAGACTTTGCTTGTTCGAACTTAATTGAATCTTCAGGCATGTCCTTCAACAAACCTAATAAAGCTTCAATTGCTTCAATTGACTTATCAGTTTGACAACCTAAATATCCATAAGTGTATTGCGGCTTTACAGAGTCCTTTGCAGATGTATAAACCGCAAAGGAAGAATAAGCCAGGGCTTTCTTTTCTCTTATTTCTTGAAAAATCACAGAAGACATTCCTCCTCCATAATATTCGTTAAATACTTTATTGGCTGCCAATTCTGACTTTTTAAAAGTTGAACCTTTGGACAAAAGTAAAATTTCGCTTTGCTTTAAATCATAGTCTAAAACCAAAATCTTTGTTTTGTCCATTTTTTTTCTTTCAAATTCAATTTCTAATTTGTTTTCTAAATTTGCCTTCTCTACAAATGAGTTACTTAATACAGTTCTCAATTCTTGAATAGACGATGCGCCATAAAATAATACTTGAGGTTTAATTTTAATCATTGACTTAAAGGAATTAACCAATTCTAAAGAGGTCGTTTTTAATAACTGTTCATTTGATAATTCACTTTTTAAAGGTGAATTATCCCCATATACAGCAAAGTTTTGCATTCCGTTCCACAAAATACTTTTTGGGTTTTTCAACTGATTTTGTCTTACTTGAATTGTTTTCTGAACTAGACCATTTAATACTTCTTGCTTTGGAATAACTTCATTTAATATATTATTCAACATTGTAAAACTTGTATCCAATTGAGATCCTAATCCAGACAAACTAATTGTAGTCTCTTTTTGACCAACACTTATAGAATAAGCCATTCCTAATTTGTACATTTCTTGAGATAACTCACCGGCTGAGAATTTACCAGTATTTAAAAGCTTAATCTGTTGAGCGGCTAAACTTAAATTAACATCATGATATGTCCCTATTGGAAATACAATTTGTAACGAGAACAATTCATCATGAATGTTTTTAGAATAGTTCAATAGCACACCACTAAATAACTCTTCATTGCTAATTTCCTTTTTGTAATTGATAAAAGAAGATTTAATTGGCTCTGGATTGTTTTGATCGATAAAGCTTTTTAAGAATGCAGACTTATTTCCTTCTGGAATGTCTAAAGGAGTAATTTCTGGCTTTTTAACTTTCAATCTACTTAATTCCTCGTCTGTTTGCTCCTTATATACAGCAACAAAATTGTCTGCATAAAAACTGTTTGCAAACTTAACCACTTCTTCTTTTGTTATAGACGCCAAAATTGCAATATCCTGACTTTTTTGCTCCCACTTTAAACCGTGAACAAAAGCATCGTTTATCGCTCCAACTCTATTCTTATTACTTTGTAATGCCTTTAACTCACGCACTTTAAAATCGTTAATAATTGCAGGAATAAGCCAATTTGGGAAATCACCTTTTTTAACCAATTCAATTTGAGTATTAATTAAAGCTTGGAGTTCTTTTAATGTTTGACCAGTTGTTGGGGAACCTCCCAAAATATGGTAAGAATAATCAGTACTTACGCTTACACCCGAATAAACCCCAACTGCTTTCTGTTGTTGATTTATGTTTAAATCAATTAATCCTGCTTTGGAGTTATTCAAAATCATATCCGTCATTCTTGCCAAATAAATAGACTTACTACCTGCCTTTGGTAGGCGATAAGCCATTAATAAACTTGATGCATCTGGAGCTTTTATCGTAAATTCTTCATGCTTAACAATCGAATCTTCTTGTTCAAATCGATATTCATTTACAGGTGACGGTTCAAACGCTCCAAATGTTGATTTAATATATGTAATTGCAGAATCTGGATTAAAATCGCCACTTAAGATAATTGCCATGTTATTCGGCACGTAATAATGCTTGAAAAACTTTTTGATTTCAACAATAGACGGATTTTTCAAATGGTCTATTGTTCCGATAGTTGTTTGCAGTCCATAATTATGCTTCTTAAACAAACCTCTTAACATCACGTAATATTGCTGACGAAAGTGATTATCTTGTGATCTATTCTTCTCTTCATAAACGGCTTCTAATTCAGTATGAAACAACCTTAAAACAGGATTCATGAAACGCTCTGACTCCAACTCCAACCAATACTTTAATTGATTTGAGGGTATATTTGTAATATAAGATGTATTATCATGTGTTGTATATGCATTTGTACCAGTTGCTCCCAAGACAGAGTGCGCTTGATCAAATTCATTTAAGCAAGCAAACTTTGATGCAACTCCTGATATTGAATCTATTTGATGATAGATTTTATCTCTTTTTAAAGAGTCCGTCGTTCGTCTATACTTTTCATAAAGCGCTGTGATTTTATCTAATTCAACTTTTTCCTTCGCATAATCAACCGTGCCTAAATTTGTTGTTCCTTTAAAAAGAAGGTGTTCTAAGTAATGTGCTAATCCAGTTGCGTTTGCGGGGTCATGCTTTCCTCCTGCTCTAACGGAAACTTGAGTTTGAATTCTTGGTTCTTCTTTATTAACCGTTAAAAATACTTTAAGTCCATTTTTCAATGTGTATTCACGAACTTTTAAAGGATCATTCTCTACTGTTGAAAAAGAATTAAAATCATAGGAAGGTAAAACTCTTTTACCCTCCTCAACTCTAATTGGCTTTTGAGTTTCAAGGTTTTTAGGAATACAACCAACTAACCCTAATAAAACGATAAAAGCTGAAAATTGAAAACACTTCATTTATTTGACTTTTGTAAATCCTGTTGAATAATAACCTGACTCAGTTGTTACTTTAAAAGTTCGTGA
>JAQXEE010000018.1 GCA_029251005.1 Flavobacteriales bacterium
TTTTTAGAGAGCAACGCTTTAGCTGTTTTTAAAGTTTGTTTCTGGTTAGCTGTTGTTACGTTGATTAATCGGAAAGGAACTGCACCGTTTAAGCTTTTAGTTCGCCATTCGAGTTGAAGCCCTGTTTTATCAGTCCCGTTATCAAACCACCAGGCAGTATACAGTATGTTGTCTTCTTTATCTATTAGCTCAGATGTTTGTATAAGGTACTGTCCTAGTTGGGTTTCTTTTTGATTTTTTAGTTTGTAACCGCTTCCACTCCAACAAATTTTTGGACTGTGATCGGCGCCGAAAAATCCTACTGGAGGTTTAATATAGATTAAGACGGAATCGTTTTCGAGCTTTATGATATTAGTGTTAGCAATGCTTTTTTGAAATCCTTTTAATTGGATGCTTTGATATTTTTCATCCACTTTTGAGTGTTTTCCCTTAGGACCAATAAAGTTGAGGATGAATATAGATATAATAATAGGCAAATATATAAATATGGTTTGTTTGGATATTGGCTTTTGTTGTAAAGGCGTTTCGTCTCTTTTTTGTTTTTTAGCGAAGTATAGTTTTGTTGCAAAGTAAATGGGGATTAGAGTGTAAACAACTAAACAAAACAATCCGATTATTTCATGACTGAGTGTTCCGGGTTGGGATTGAAATAAGGTAATGGTTACGATTCTAAAAAAATTACCAAGGTTGGTTAGGAATAAAAGCAGTACCATGAATAAGGTTGTTTTCCAGAAGTTTAATTTAACTGTTGTGGACTTTTGAAAATGCACCAATAATACAAGACCGACGGCTAGCGAGAAAATAATCAGGTTTAATCCCATACATTCAGGATCTACACTAAAGGATATTTCTCCGTTTTGAATCACATTCCCATGTGCTTCTAGTTTGGGATGAATTGTTTTTAAAACAATTACTGCCCATTTGGTGAGTTGAATCCTTATGGGAAAACTAAATATTTGTATGATATAGTTAAAAAACGGTGAGACGATAAACAACAATGCAATTGATGGCCAGTTAATTCTTCCAAATGTGTTTTCGAGTAAGAAGAAGATTAGAAAGCCTAATGCAAAATAATTTGTTGTCATTACTCCTGTTAAACAATATAATATGACGAATGCAATTGATATTAAAGCCCATTTTATTGGGTGTTTTGCTTTTTTTTTAAAGCATAGTACAAAAGGGAAACACATTATTCCAATGATTGCTTCGAAGTTTAGTTTAAAGAATTTACTAAGTACTGGAAGCGCTAGGAGGACAGTAAGTCCAATTAGTAGGAAGGGTTGATATTTTATTAAGATTTTAATCATTTCTTAAGATGGGCTGGCGTTGTATTTAATAATTTGCTTAAGCTATCAATCTGCGTTTTTTGTAAACGTAAATTAACATCATTCCCGCTAAACAAATTAACACCCATTCATGCGGTTCGGGGACGGAACCTGATGATTTCATTTTAGCGTTGGATAAGCTGTTTTTGTTCTTTTTGATACCGTTGTCGTCATAATCTTTGTCGGTTTCTAAAACAATCATACTTGAGATAGGACTAACAACAACGGCTTCATTGGCAATTGGGATTAAGTCTTCTTCGTATTGCTCCTTGTTGTAGTATTTCCTCCCCACTTTTTTAAGGATTTGATTGTAAGCAAAAAGTCGTAATAAGTGATCGGGAGATTTACTGTTTAAACCACTGTCTAATTGTGTGATGGTCATTTTTGCTTGATCGATGTAAACTAAGTTCTCGGCAGTTGATTTAGATGGAAAACGATGTTCGGCAGCCATTTGTCCTAATTCGGAAAGATTACCGTAAGCCACGTTAATGAGTTGGAGTTGGTTTAATGTGCTCCAAAAGTCATTTAAATTGTTAAGCGAATAAATATCAGGAACTATTTTAGTGGAGGAAATGAATCGATTTGTTTTTACGCCAAAACCAGTTTTTTTCAAATCATTCAAATTCTGAGATGTGCCACTATTTTTTGTGATAATCAGAGTTTTGCTTAAATCTATTAAGTACAAAGGAACATGATTGAAATTAAAACGCTGTACAGTTGTTAATTCTGGCGATTTTGAATTACTTACTTGTGTTAATTTACCATTGTAGATAAAAATTTTTTTGTCTTTAAACGTTTTCATTGCTGCACTTACTTCCTCATTGGTCCATGCTTTATTGATGTCCAAATAAATATTACTGTAGTCTTTAAATTTATTTTGGGTTTTAGTTGGACTTAGTTTGTAGCATTTTCCATTAAAGCAAAAAGGCTCATTGCTTAATTCGGGGGCATCCATAGTAATAATTAAGTTGTTGTTGAACTCACCTGAATATTGAAACGTGTTTTCGCTAATTGTGTTAAAACTAAACGGAGTTTTTATATTTTTAGCATTACCAACTATTGTGATGTTGGAAACAACTTCGGCACAGTTTAAAATTGGTCCTTCTAAATAAGTGTCTCTATACGATAATATTTTTTCATTTATTAATAACGGACTTGTGATTCCTACTTTAAAAACTCTATCTTCTTTTGGTGTACAAGGAAAAACGTTAACAGTAACCCGATTTCCCTCTCTCCAATGTGCAATTGCAGGATCTCGCCTTTCAACTCCAACAATTTTATTATATGCATTTGTAGCTTTTTTCTTTGTGGTTAATCTCGATTTACGTTCAACACCATCCACCCAAAGTGAAAGTGATGTCATTGCTGCTCCTTCGGGAAGATGGAAAGTGTACAAAGCTTCTTGTTGTCTACTCCATCTCTTTTTTCTTCCGTTGTGGATTGTGATGGTTTTTTCGTTATACGCTAAACGGTGTTCAGGGAAAATTTTAACGTTATTTTCAATTGTCTTGGTTTCTAAATCTTTACCAGTCCATAATTTCTCAATAGTGTTGTGTCGTGATACATATAGGGACTCTAGTAATTTAAAACGAATCGACTTTTTAATTTTAATTTCTCCTCCAAATAAGGCAGCGGTAAATATTAATGGGTCGTGATTAAAGCGATCACCTAAAAGGGTGTTTCCACCACCAGAATTTATTAATCGAGAAACATCGGTGTTTTTTGGTGTACTAAAGGCTAAGTTTCCTTGTAAAACTAAATCTACAAAGTAGTCCTGTTCTAATTGCTGACTCAATAAATACCACCTCGGAAAATCTGACTTTTCTTCGGTTGTAATACTAGTTAGGGTTTCGATTTTATTTCGAGCAATATTCCAGTTTACCGAAAAGTATATCAAAATAATTAATGGCGTAACTACCCCCATAAATAAGCCGAATACTTCAGTACGAGTAGGTTTAAGCTTTATATACTGCGTAATAAATGTTGCAACTAAAATGGCAGGCGCAAAAAAGTGAATTCCAAATCCTAAAATAATTATTGCAATAAAAGCTATTGGGATTGCAGGCAATAAATAGATTACAAAGTAAAGTGATAGTACAATCCCAAATCCGATAACAAAACTGTAAATACACTTTGCTATCAAAGGAAATTTCGGATAGTGCCCAATTAATAACAAAGGAATAAGAATAAAAAATAGAGAAATTTCACTCCAAAAACTAAACTCTTCAAATACATCAAATTGCAAATTAAGTGTGTATGCGCTTATGCAAAGTAAAGCAGTTACGGCTGAAAAATGGCGCCGATCAAGATGGGCAATTCGCCAGCCGTTTGAAATCATTGAATTAATAACGATGGTTATAAAATAGAATACCGTGATGATGTAGTTAATGAAAACAAGTGCTTCGCTATCAATGAATTTGTTACCCCCTATTTTCATTTCTTTTATGGAGAAGTAAACGAAAGTGGTTAGTGAAAAAAGAGCAATGCCGAGTCTGAAAATTAATTCATTGGCTTTAATTTGGCTTGGGCTTAGTTGTTTAATTTTTGACATAATTTTGGAGGTTTTAATTGTTGATTATTCGTCAAATTTTGACGTGAGTTATCCTGGTCATTCCTTTTTTAGGAGTGAATTTTTGGATGATGATATAGGTGCGGTTAGTTAATTACATATTCACCAATTATCCCCATGTGGTCTGATCCTTCAATGGGAATGGAGTTAAATTTGGTACAAGTGATTTCTTCAGTATGTAAAATATAATCGATAGGAATTCCTGCATAACCGAGGTAGGATGGAAAGGTTGAAGTATATGATTTACGACTATCAATTAAATGCGCATCTTCCTTAAGTGTGATCATATTTTCGTCCCAAGGAACCGTATTAAAATCACCAATAATGATTGTCGGGCTATCCAGTTTTGCGACATGGTTTTTAAGTGCCGATAAGTGTTGATTTCTCGATTTTAAATTCCTTCTTGAAATTGGAGAAGAAGTATGGCTTGAGATAACATGGGTAAGTTGTCCATCAAAAAAGATGTCAGCTTCGATGTTGGGTACACCGCCATGAAAGGTCACATCAGCATTTAAAAGTGGTTGCTTACTAATCATTGAAATTCCAAAACAACACTGTTCGCTTGGGAAGTAAACGGTAAAGGGGTAATTAGATTTCAGTGATCTTTTTAGTTCGTCTGTCCACGCTTTGTCTGTTTCTTGAATTGAAACCACATCAGCATTAGAGGCAATAATTCCTTTAATTGTAATTGCTTTGGAGCTGTTTGAGCTGAGTACATTAAATTGAGCAACTTTTAGTTTAGGTTGATAAATTTCAAACTCAATAGTTTTAGGGTCGGGCTCAAAAAAGTAACCTAAAAACTGGATGCTAAACAACACAGCTGCGATGAAACTGTAAGTGGCTGATCGTGTTTTTTTGAGGTACAAAAGAAAAACACCTAGTAGTAATGAGCCTATACAAAACTGAATACTTGTGGATAAAAATAAAGTACCAATCCAACCATTTTGCTTGAATAACAATAAAACGCTCGCCATTAAAACAGTAAAAGCTGTTAGTTTAAGTAGGTTAATTATTTTCTTTTTCATAAATAAAAATTAAAGTACTTTGAGATTCAAAGTAAATGGTTAAATTTTTTTAGCTGCTTTTTCCTAACAAGGTTTCAAGGGCTGAAAGATGATCTTGGAAAGCCTTTCGTCCTAGTTTGGTAACGGTATAAGTGGTGTTTGGTTTTTTACCCACGAATTTTTTTGTAATTAATATATATTCATTTTTTTCAAGTGCAGAAGTGTGAGAAGCTAAGTTCCCATCGGAAACATCTAGCATCTCTTTCATCGTTTTAAAATCTACTTCGGAGTTAACCATGAGTACACTCATAATCCCTAATCGAATCCGATTTTCAAACGCTTTGTTTAAATTGGTTATAAGTCCTTTCACTGTTATTTCCTTTCGTATTTGAAATACATTACTACGCCATAAATAATGTGAATTACACCAAACCCTAACGCCCAAAAGAATAAACCTTGTCCGATATAAATGGTATTTAATAACCCCAAAATTATATTTAAAACGCCTACATACCTAATTTCAGGCAAGGTGTATTTACTACCATTAATTAAAGCTAATCCGTAAAAAATTAATGTACAAGGAGCAACTAAACCAAATAAACCATGCTTTAAAAGGGCGATACAAAATAAGCCGCCAACCACGAGTGGGATTGCTGTATTAACAAGTAGTTTTTTAGCTGTTGGGGACCAAAGGTTATTTCCATCTTTTTTTGCCTTACGCGCCGTAAAAATAGTTGCGAAGATTAGCGCTAAGCTTAAAGTAGCAGTTGCTATAATAACTAAATCCATTGTAGGACCAAATGCTAAGTTCATGCGTACGACGTTAAAAAAGTTAATGTCGATTACATCCACAACTTCTCCCGAATAAAGCCTACTATTGAGAGATGAGATAGAGAATTCGCCTGCTAATTTGAGGTAAGCCAATGCAGCTCCTATTAATCCGAAAATTCCAGCCGAAATTCCGCTCAGTCCGCTTAACGAAATAAATTGTGTTGAACGTTCCATAATGGACCGAATCTGCTGTAAATCTTCAATGTGCTTCTGGTTTTCATTCATTTTAAAAGTACTTTGCTTTTCAAAGTAAATGATTTTATTTTGATTCGACAAGAAAAAAATGATTTTAATGAAAGTTGAGGGTGCGTTTTTCTAGTTAAAAAATATAAGTGCTAGCGAAAAAACAATTACAAAATATAGGTTTAAGTTTGAAATGAGTTCAATAAAATTCATCACTATTTTGCCTTTACGTCATCCAGAAGGAGGTATGACTGTTGGAACTCTAAGTGTTAATAAAATTCTTCAATCACTCGTTCCTCGCTCAATATAAATGACGTTTGGAGTTAATGGATAGCTCGTAAAGTGTTTGTGCCAAATAGCAATATTTGCCATAAAAAAACACGAGTAAAAAATTCAAGTCTCAATAAAAAACAATTAAAAAATATAGGTTCAAGTTCAAAACACAAATGCAATAACATCCCATAAATCAATAATAGAATTGAAAAGATAAATCCGATATTTGCAAAGTGCACATTTCCGATCATATTTCAATTGCCCCACTCCAAAGTTTTACCGACTTTAGATTTAGAAAAGCGTTTTTTCAATTTTTTGGAGGGGTAGATAAGTGTTACGCTCCTTATATTAAGCTTACCAATCAAAAAGAAATAAAGAAGGCACAACAAAAGGATATTCTTATTGAAAACAACCCGATTATGCCCGTTATGCCTCAGCTAATGGTTAACTCGGCTGATGATTTTTTAATGGTTGCCAATTATGTTCAGAGTTTAGGGTACGATGAGATAAATTGGAATATGGGTTGTCCGTACCCAATGGTGGCTAAACGAAATTTAGGTGCTGGAATGTTGAATGATCCGGATGGGATTGATCGTTTATTGGACGATATTTTTTCTAAATCCAACATTAAGTTGGGGTTGAAGATGCGAATGGGATATGAATCTACAGAAGAGATTTTAAAGGTGATTCCTGTTTTGAATAAATATCCAATAACCGAATTAATCATTCATGCTCGTTTTGCAAAACAACTTTACAAACCAAGTGTAGATTTAAATCGTTTTGAGGAGTGTATTTCGATAAGTAAAACACCGTTAACGTATAATGGGGATTTAAATACTGTTGAAGATTTTAGAGCATTAAAGGAAAGATTTCCTACTATTAATAATTGGATGATTGGTCGTGGATTAGTGAAAGATCCGTTTTTGGCTCAAATGATTAAAGATGACACAACCGAATATCCTGAAGATCGTTGGGAGATATTCAAAAAATTCCACGATGAGTTATATGAAGATTACGCTTCTGTTCTTCATGGTGATCATCAAGTTCGGCTAAAAATGTTGGGCTTTTGGGAGTATTTTTCAGAGAGTTTTACAAATTCACATAAAAGTTTCAAGAGAATTAAAAAGGCAAAAAACATTTACGCTTTCGATCAAGCTGTCGCTGAGAATTTCGATATTCAAATGAGTTTGTAAGCATCTTACTCATTTCCGTCATCCACAGCTTAGTGAGGGATCTTTAATTAATTACTTAAAGTTTCAGCAGTCGTACCTCCTTCTGAATGACGGTTTTGGTTGTTTTTCTTTTTCTCTGCTTTTTCTTTTGTTGGCTGGTTTGTTGTTTTT
>JAQXEE010000032.1 GCA_029251005.1 Flavobacteriales bacterium
TGCTCGTTCCGAATGTTGAAAAATTTACGGTAATCGGCCTGAGCTTTAAAAAATGTAGCATAGCGAATATTGGCCAAGGTTATGGCGTTGTTTTCGTCTCGGGCCTCCCAACCTAAAGCGTCGGCTAAAATAGCTGATGGGCCCACTATCCAACCTTTTGTGGTAAAATAAATAGGGTTTTTAATGTCTTTATTGGTTTGGTTGTTAAACAAGAAACTGTATTTGATACCTGCACTAATGGCATTTTCGAATTTGAATTTTTGTTGAGGGCTTAAAGTTAGTAACGAAGACGGACTCAATATTTTACTGTCTTTAGTTATAAACGAGAAGTTAATATCGGGAATACTTATTTCGTGCTTTTTGTATTTCCCTTCATTCCATTCGTATGTAAGCGAAAGGTTAGTGAGATAACGTGTATAGCGTGAGCGTTGTTGAAAGTTAAAGTAGGTTGAGAAGGTAGTTTGAGGAAATGCCGATTGCGGAATTTTTTTGGTAACCTGCGGTAATAAAAAGAGGCGAGGGAAGGTAAGTGATAATCGGGGTCCGATGGTGGAGCCTAATTTAAAATCATCATCATCAATTTGCTTTAAATTTTCAACACCGCCAGTAATGGAGAAGTTTAAGATTTCAGAATTCCCGAAAGCATTTTTTCGTGCGAAAGATATTTGTCCGTTAGCACCAAAGCCTTCACGGTATGTCCCCATTAACTCAGCAGAGATTGACATTCTGTTAGAAGGTTGTAATAAAATATAGGCGTTTAATAAATGAATTCCGTTTGAATCGACTACTTCCTTAAAATCAATTTTGATAAAACTAAACATTTGTAAATTGGCAAACTGACGGAAGGTTTGACTTTCTTTTTCATGACTGTATAACTCACCTGATTTAAAAAATAAACCGCGATATAAAGGTGCTGGTTTAAATTTAGAAGGGCCTTTACTAATGAATTTAATACCTTTAAAATATACTGTATCCGTAGTTATATTATTACTTGAATAGGGGTTGAAACTTGTATTTACGTAAATATCATTTATGTAGTATTGATTGTGTAAAGAATCTAATCCAGGTTGTTTAATTTTTGTGATAACAATTGTACTGTCTTTCCCACGAGACGAGTCCACGTTGAATCGAACAAAATTTTCTGCAAATTTGTAATATCCTTTATTGGATAGAAGATTGGAAATCCGTGTACGTTCAAGTTCTAAATTTTCAATTTTTAAAATTTCTCCTTTTACAATTTTACTGTTTGCGCGTTGTAAATTGTGAAGTGTTTGAATTGTTGGTTGTTTGATCATACAGCCAAGGCTATCAATAACTAAAGCGTCTTTAGGTGAAACAGTGTATATAACCGTGGCTTTTTTAGTTTCCCACCTTTTAACACCTAAAAAGTATTTTGGACGAATTTCGGTTTCGAGTTTAGCGTTGTAGTATCCTTGGTTTTTAAGGTATATTTCGATTTGACGTTCAGATCGTTCGATTAAGCTTGAATCCAAAACAACAGCTGGCCTTTTCTTATTTTTTTTACTATTGTACCGTAAGTTTTTCCATTGCAAACTAAATTTCCATGTGCCGAATAAAATACTTTTGTTGGGTTTTTGACGGATGTAAGATTGTATCTCTTCGCGGTTTAATTCCTTATTGTTTTTTACAACTAACTTATTCTTAATCAGTAGTTTTTCGTTTGGTTTAAGGTGCCAAGTAGAAAGCTGATGTTTGTGACAACCCGCCAAAAAGAGGATTGCAAAAATAAGGGTGAAGTATTTTAATTGTTTTCTGATCAAGAAAAATGCCGTAAAGATTAGCTAAATTAGTCACAAATTATGCTTCTATCGAATGCTAACCAAAAATAAAATAAAGTTTATCAAGTCCTTGCAACAAAAAAAGCACCGTACGGAAGCGGGGAGCTTTGTAGTTGAAGGGCGTAAGGGAATTGAAGCCCTCATAGATAGTCAGTTTGAAGTTGAAGAACTTTACATTACCGAACAGTTAAAAACAAAGATGCCTTCCTTGGAAGCATTGGATTATGTAATTGCCGATGTAGCGTCTATAGAGAGAGCGTCAGGCCTTAAATCCAATATTGAAGGAATTGCCGTTGTAAAACAAAGAAAAGCAAGGAGAGCTAATTTCACGGGTATTTCCTTATACTTAGATGGCGTTTCTGACCCAGGTAATTTAGGGACAATTATTCGTACGGCTGATTGGTTTGGAATTACTGAAATTGTATATTCTGAAGAGTGTGTGGATTTTTACAATCCAAAAGTGATTCAAAGCACAATGGGCTCTTTTGTGAAATACTTACCGGTGATTTTAACGCCAGAAGCCTATATGAAAAGAAAACCTGAAGACTTTAGCGTATTTGTAACTGCTTTTGATGGTGATTCGCCAACTTTATTAAGTGGCGTTGATAAAGGAGTTTTGGTAATGGGTAGTGAATCACATGGGGTTTCGGATTACTGGTTAAACCGTGCTTTTAGGAAAGTAACCATTCCTTTTGTTGAGGGGAAAAGTGCAGAGTCTTTAAACGTTGGTGTTGCTGCATCTATATTGTGTTATCAAATTAAACAGGGTTAATATATGTGTGGAATTAACGGTTTATTTTCAAGAACAAATTCTTTTGATTTAGCATCTACAGGTTCTCGAATGAACGCTTTAATTCAGCATCGTGGTCCGGATGATGAAGGATCGGTTGTTTTTGGGAAAACAGAAGGTTTCCCATTAGGAACACCGAAATCGGTATCCAAAGATCACACAATTAATTATTTAGATTTTAAAAACGATGTGCAACCTGCTGATAAATTAGGCTGGTTTGGACATCAAAGACTATCCATAATAGATTTATCTTCATTGGGGCATGAACCCATGACAGATGAAACGGGTAATTATTGGCTTACCTATAATGGAGAGGTGTATAATTATTTAGAAATTAAAAACGAATTAGAACTGTTAGGTGTATCGTTTCGATCCAATACCGATGCTGAAGTTGTACTAAAAGCTTACATACAGTGGGGTGAAGCTTGTTTACATAAGTTTAATGGAATGTGGGCTTTTGCGGTTTACAATGTGGAGAAGCAACAGTTGTTTGCTTCGAGAGATCGTTTTGGTGTTAAACCGTTTTATTACTGGCATACAAAAGAGCAGTTTGCTTTTTCTTCGGAGCAAAAGGCTTTGGTAATGAGTGGGATAGTGCCCAAAAAGATTCATAAAAAAGCAGTGTTTGATTATTTAGCATTTGCAAGTATCGAATCTGAAAAGCAAGGATTTTTTGAAGGTGTTATCGAGCTTGAACCAGGTTTTAACTTGAAATTTGATTACAAGAATTGGACTTTTAAAACGGAACAATACTACGATTTGATTTTCGCAAAGAAATCATCTAAAATTAACGCCAATACCGAATCGGAGTATATAGATCATATTTCAGGTTTGTTTTCCAACGCTGTTAATCTTCGATTAAGGTCGGATGTGGAGGTTGGAGCTTGTTTAAGTGGTGGTATTGATAGCTCGGCAATTGTAACTCAAATGAGTGCTTTAGGTCAGGAAAGAGTGCATACATTTACAGCGTCTACTCCACAAAAAGAATTTGATGAATCGCATTATGCACAAGTTGTTAATGGAGAAGTTGATGCGAGGGCTTACTCTATTGTGCCTACTTCAAGTGATTTTTTAAGTGATTTAGATGAATTAGTTTATTCTCAAGATATTCCAATATTTTCAACAAGTACTTATGCTCAGTTTCGTGTAATGAAAAAGGTGAAGGAAAGTGGTGTGAAAGTAGTGTTGGACGGACAAGGTGGTGATGAACTTTTTGGTGGTTATTTACCTTACCACATCAACCAATGGTTGGACGATTTGAAAAAAGGAGACATCTCGGGATTTATGCGGGAAACCAAAGCTTTTGAAACATTGCCAACAGGAATTAAGTTTTTTGTGAAACAATACCTCAAAACCTATGGGATTAAAGGTTTGCCTTCGGTTTTATATAAAAAAATAATTCAGTATTATCAAACTGAGCATCAATACATTGCGACCGAATTAATGAATGAATTTGGAACTGCAGGGTATCGTAAGTCAAAACAAAAAACACCAAAGTCATTAAATGGAATATTGAAGCATGAGTTTTATAATTCGAGGTTGAAGGGGTATTTAAAATGTGAAGACCGTTGCAGTATGTGGCATGGTGTTGAAGCGCGAACACCTTTTGCGGATGATATTAATATGATTGAATATGTTTTTAACATTCCCGGGAATTACAAGATTCAAAAGGGTGTGAAGAAGTACCTTTTAAAAGAAGCAACCGAGCATATTTTACCGCAAGAAATTTACAATCGTAAAGACAAAATGGGTTATGTTACGCCAAATAATCAGTGGGTTTATGAGATTAAAGATGAGTTACGTAAGTACTTTACGCCCGATTTAGAAGAGTATTTTAATTATGATTTGTTAATGAAAAACTACGACTCTTTTTTCAATCAAATTCATATTCCTGAAAATCAGCGCATGTTTAAGTTTATCGCATTTGCAGTGTGGAAAAAGGTTTATGGCTTGTAACTTTGAATATAACTTTTTGACGTTTATATTTGCATTATAAATTTTAGCTGATATGAATATTCGTCACGATTGGAATTACGAGGAGATAAGTGAATTATACGATTTGCCATTGTTGGATTTAGTGTATAAGGCAGCTACTGTTCACAGAGAATTTCACGATTCCACACAAGTTCAAATTTCATCATTGGTATCCATAAAAACAGGAGGTTGTTCGGAAGATTGTTCTTATTGCCCTCAAGCTGCAAGATATTCAACGGATGTTGAAGCTGAAAAGTTAATGCAACCTGAGGATGTAATTGCTCAAGCTAAAGTAGCTAAAGAGGGTGGAGCATCTAGAATGTGTTTAGGTGCTGCTTGGAGAGAGGTTAGAGATAATCGTGATTTTGATAACGTATTAGAAATGGTACGTGGAATTAACGATATGGATATGGAGGTTTGCTGTACCCTAGGAATGTTAAACGATGAGCAAGCACAAAGATTAAAAGATGCTGGTTTGTATGCATACAACCACAACATTGATACTTCGAAAGAAAAATACGAAGAAGTTATTACTACAAGAACATTTGAGGACCGTTTAGATACACACAAATCTGTAAGAAAAGCAGGTGTTTCATTATGTTCTGGAGGAATTATAGGATTAGGGGAAGAGAAGAAGGATAGAATTAATATGTTAATTACTTTAGCGAATTACGCTAAGCATCCTGAATCGGTGCCAATTAATACTTTAGTTCCTGTTGCAGGGACACCATTGGAAAACAACGCAAAAGTTCCTTCATGGGATTTGATTAAAATGGTTAGTATTGCTCGTATTATGATGCCGGAAAGTGCGGTAAGATTATCAGCTGGTAGGTTAGAATTATCAGATGAAGCACAAGCAATGTGTTTTATGGCTGGTGCAAATTCTATATTTGCCGGTGAGACTTTATTAACTACGGATAATCCTGAATTTAAGTCAGATAGGATTCTTTTCAAGAACCTAGGGTTGAAGTCTAAAGATCCTTTTGAAGACGGTGAAAAACCTGAAACAAATGAGCGATACAAAGAAAACTCTGCGAAGGCTAAGATGCAAGCGAAAGTAAAGGCATGGAAAGAAGAAATGGCTTCCAAATAATTACTGATTACTAAATTAATCAGTTCTAAATTATGAAATTTAAAAAGCAAAAGCATTTGTTAACTCAGCGTGAGGAAGCAAATGCTTTTCGTGTTTTACGCCCCGAGGCTGATTTGATTGATTTTTGTTCGAACGATTATTTAGGATTGGCTAAAAAGGGATTTAAGTTTGAAGGAAATCAAATTAAAGGTTCGGGAGGTTCTCGCTTATTAGCAGGGAATTATGAGCAAATAGAGATCTTTGAGAAGTTTTTAAGCGGTTTTCATAAGAGTGAAGCGGCGTTGGTTTTTAACTCTGGTTACAACGCCAATGTTGGTTTTTTTTCAGCAGTTCCTCAAAAAGGAGATACGATATTTTATGACGAATTAATTCATGCCTCTGTAAAAGATGGTATGCGGCTAACGTTTGCCAAATCTTATTCTTTTAAACACAATGATTTAAACGATCTTAAATCGAAGCTTAAGCGGGCTGAGGGTGATGTTTATGTTGTTGTGGAGAGCGTTTACTCCATGGATGGAGACTCGGCGCCTTTGGTTGAATTAGCTAATTTTTGTAAGGAACTTAATTTATTATTAGTGGTAGATGAAGCTCACGCTATTGGTTTGTTTGGTGAATATGGCGAGGGGTTAGTGCACAGTTTGAAATTAACAGAAAAAGTTCCATTTAGAATTGTCACTTTTGGTAAAGGACTTGGTGCTCATGGTGCCGCTGTTTTAAGTGATCAAATTATTAAGGATTTCCTCGTCAACTTTTGTCGGAGTTTTATCTATACTACAGCATTACCGCCATACTGTATCGAATCTTTAAAAAGTTCATATCAGGAAATGCAAAAAGGAGAGCAAACGAAAATTATTGAAGCGAAAATAGCTTTATTTAAAGCTGAGTTTGACGTTGAGGATCAGCTTTTTTTTATTTCAAGTGATTCTGCAATTCAATGTGTTTTGTTTGCTGGTAACGAAAAGGTTAAGTGTGTATCGTTGTCGTTAATGGGACAAGGTTTTGATGTGCGACCGGTGATGAGTCCAACTGTTAAAAAAGGGCAAGAAAGAATACGTATTTGTTTGCATACATTCAATTCAAATGAGGAGATTATTCAACTCGCAAAAGCAATAAAGGTTGAGATCGCTACTACAAGAAATTAAAAAAACTGCTGTTCTAGCCTTGCCTATATGTCTTGGTCAATTAGGTCATGTTTTAACTGGGGTAGCAGATTATACTATGCTTGGGCATACTGTACCATTAGAAATGGCTGGAGCTACGTTTGCTACTTCCGTATTTTTCCCAATCATGATTTTAGGATTAGGGTTTAGTATTGGTTTAACACCGTTGGTTGCTAATGCTAATGGCGCAAAGGATTCTAGAAAAGTAAAAACATTATTTCGAACTGGTTTTAAGTTGAATTTAATTTTAGGGATTTTACTTTTAGGCGTATTGCTTTTTTTTGGTAATTATTTAGAAGTATTCAATCAACCCCAAGAAGTTGTGGATGTTTGTTTGGATTACTATTACATTATTTCCTTTTCAATTATCCCGTTAATGCTTTTTCAGGCCTTTAAACAGTTTGTTGAAGGCTTACAGGACACTAAGACGCCAATGGTTATATCGTTGCTAGGAAACGTTATAAATGTGATTTTAAACTACTTTTTAATCTTTGGCTGGGGGGAGTACGAAGGAATGGGGATTATTGGTGCAGGAATATCTACCTTAATCGCTCGATCCTTGATGTTGTTTATTTTTGTTGCTTATTTTATGAAGGTTGAAAAACTAAGAGCGTTAGTTCCTGCCTTATTCCATGATATTTTGTCGTTAAAATACATAAAGGAAATTTTAAACATTGGTTTGCCTATTTCAACCTATATGTTTTTTGAAGTAACTGCTTTTTCGGCAGCCACATTTATGATGGGTTGGATTAGTGAAGCGCACATTGCTGGACATCAAGTTGCGTTGTCGTTAGCTTCAATGTCGTTTGTGATTTGTATGGGGGTTGGTAATGCAGGAAGTATCCGGTCGGCTACTCTGGTTGGAGAAAAGAAGATAAAAGAGGTTAGAGGTGTAGTGCGGTCTGTTGTGCTAATATCGTTAAGTTTAAGTTTGCTGTTTGCTTTAATATTCTTCTTATTTAATGAGGAATTACCGTTGATTTTTGTAAACGGATCTTCTGAAGAAATTATCATATTGGCCTCTTCAATGATATTATTTGCCGCAATATTTCAGTTTTCTGACGGTATTCAAGTAATTTATCAAGGTTTACTACAAGGGATTGGCGATGTGAAAGTTCCCTCACTTATTGCAGCAGCATCCTATTGGTTTATTGGGTTGCCTTTTGGGTATTTTCTAGCGTTTGAAACCACTGTTGGGTACATTGGTATTTGGATTGGACTTGCAGTAGGGTTAACAATATCAGCCATTTTACAAGTGACTCGCTATCAGTTTTCCTATCGAAAGTTATTAAAAGCCCAATTTCTTTAAAAGATTCTGATTTGTGCATTAATACTTAAATGTTTTCACTTGCAATTGATTACATTTACTAGATGATAAAATTCGCCACGAAATTATTTTTACTATTCTATGTTTTTACAGCGTCTGCTCAGATTTCTACTTGTGACGGGAACAGGTTTATAGATTCTGTTTTTGTGGAAGTTAAAGGCCCAACAACTGTTAAGTACGGTTCGAATGAAACAATTGGTGGCGTACAACAAGATTTATTTATGGATGTTTTTGAACCCTTAAATGATGTTGAAACTACAAGACCTTTAATAATATTGGCATTTGGTGGATCATTTATTTCAGGTGTGAGATCGGATATGAATCAAATTGCAAAAGATTATGCTGCGCGTGGTTATGTAGCAGCTACTATTGATTACCGAATTTTTGATCAGCTTTTATTACTTGATTCGGCAAAGCTTTTAGATGTGGTGGTGAAAGGGGTTGGAGATATGAAAGCTTCTATTCGATATTTCAAGAAAGATTTTACTGAAAATGGAAATGTTTTTAATATTGATACCAACTATATTTTTGTTGGTGGAGCTAGTTCTGGAGCGATTTTGGCGAATCATGTTGGGCTTGTTGGATCAAATGATAAAGTGCCTGAATACTTTCAATCGGTGATTGATGCGAATGGCGGATGGGAGGGAAATAGTAGTGAAAATACTTCTTATTCATCCAGTGTTGCAGGTGTTATCAGTTTTTCTGGAGCCATTAAAGATATTGCCTGGATAGATGAAAATGATGTGCCTGTATTCGCTGCTCACGACGACAAGGATCCTGTTGTTCCTTATGAGCGCGGATTATCTGTTGTTGATTTTGGGCCACTTCAATTTCCTCTAATTTATATTTACGGTGGAAAATCAATTGTAACAGCATTAGAAGCTAAAAATGTGTATTCCGAATTAGTAACAATAGAAACAGCTGAACATGTAAGCTATCTTAACGGAACAACAGTTGATACGCATTGGGGTTTAATTTGTAGAAAATCGGCTGCATTTATTGAAAAAATTATTTGCACAACAACTTGGTCGGTTGATGAACTTCAGGTTTTGTTTAATGTATATCCAAATCCTGCATCAGGTTTGCTAACAGTTGATACTGACAGAGAGGTAGATCAGTTAAACATACATGATTTAATGGGGCGGGTTGTTTTAACTTCTTCGAACAAGAATACAATTAGTGTGGATGGTTTAAAGGCTGGATATTATTACTTGTCAGTTAGCGCTGAAGGTAAATTAGGTGTTCAGTCGATTATGGTTAAGTAGGTTATTGGAATTTTGATTTCAAGTCTTTTAAATTTTTGTTAAACATATATTCATGCTCTTGTACTATTCCTATTTTCTCCAATGGGGCCAAATAAAACCTTGGGGGAGAGTTTTGAAGTGTAGAAAAACAAGGAAGGTGATTCCCTAACCAAATAAATCATTCTCTAGCAATAGGAAACCCAATGAAAGGAAGACGAATGATATAATTAAAGCCTTCGTAAAAGCTTTTAATTTATAACTTTTATTTGCATTGTAAATACAGTATAGTAAAGAAATAAGCCTACACAACCGTAAAAAATTCGAGTTCCGTTTCTCCCTATAATTCTAATAAAGAATTGTACGTTTCTGCTTTTAAAGAAAAACTCCCAGTTAAAAATTGACGCTAGAATTACAAAAGTTCCTGCTATTAGAGCGAATATTTGAATGAACAAGTCGTTTCCTTCTTCCATAATACGATTTTTGATAACTATTGATTAAAAATTCCAAAGTAAATAAGCTGTTTTGTTTACTTTAAGAGTTTTAGATTTGGAGGTAAAGATAAGGTAATGTCGAACATAATTTTTTACATCAGGTAAAAGATGATTGTTTTTTTTATTTTTTATAAACCGCCCGATTTTTATTGTGAATTGCTTTCCTGAGACCTGTGTTTTTTCACCTTCTTTCAAGGTTGTTAAATTAGTGATTTCTTCATCTGTTGAGCGAATTAAAGCATTATTAAACCTACTAACTCTAAATATTCGATGTGAACGCCAAAATACTAAAGGCAAAAAATAACTCTGAAAGAAAAAAATTGTTTAGTTGTAATTATAAAGCCACATTTTTTAATAAAAAAGGTCTGTTATACCTTTTCATAAACTGGTTCTTCTTTTTTAATCAAATCGTTAATAGCATCCCAAAGCGAAATCCTTTTTTGCAATGATTGTTTTGCGACATTTAAAGTTTCGTCCCATTTTTGATCGTCATTACCACACAGTTCTGAAATCATTTTAAGAGATAGTGGGCCGTGCTCATCACCATCTAATTCGATATGTCTTTCAAGATAATATGTTAGTTTACTGTAGGACTTATTTTCAGAGTCAGCATTTTTCAGAATTTCAATAAACATATCAGGGATTACATCTTCTCGCCCAAATGTAAATGCAGAAGCTACTAGATGTGCTTTATTCGTTTGAATAATTGAAAAAGAAAACTTTACAAATTCCGCTACTCTTTTATCAATACTGATTTCATTTAATGCATAGTCAACTGTATTTCCTGATTTAATAAGCGTTATGAAATCATCAATCTCAGCTGTGTTTGCTTTAGCTTGTAGCATTGCTTCCAAATACATTTCAAAATGACTTTTAGGTTCTCCTAATTCATTGATGTCACTTTCTTCTCCATGAACGATTTCATTAATAAATCTTGAAAGAGTTGGGTTTTTACATGGCATCCAAGGAGTTTGAACATTGGTTAACTTTATTTGTAAGGATTTTAAGAGTGACATAAAATCCCAAACAGCAAACACATGACTTTCCATAAAAGTTCTCACATCATTCACACTCTTCAGGTTTTCATAAAGTTTGTGAGTTTGTAATTGATGCCTTAATTCTAAAATCTCATTTTCGATATGTTGTATCTTGTCCATAACTTTTTGTTTACTTGAATTTAGCTACTAACGTAATATTACTGTGCACTTTGAAGTTAAGTTGAAGTTTTGAAAAATCAAAGAAACAATCCAAACATCTTTTGATTAGTTTATTTGTGAAAATTTATAAGCTGTTATTTTTTTTCGTGAGTAATGGTTAACTTATACTTAAGTTGTTAGCTAAATTTTGCAAATTTTCAACCTTAAAATGATATGAGACTTTCTTAATCTGTTTGGAATTGTTTTAAATGAGGCTTTACTTTTGCTTTTTGAGTTTGATTTTATAACCCTTTTGATTTCCTTTGATTTGGATGTTAGCGTAACGTATATTTTTACCTTCTTTTATGTATATAATTTCGTCTTCTCCATTTGGATTTATTACTTCACCTTTTTTCTTTCCAAACAATTTTGAAGCTCCCGCTTTAGAGACCATTTTCCATGGTACTCTCAAGTAATATTCATAGCTAAAATCCCTTTGTTGAATACCAGAAATCTCCACAAAACCGAGTGATGTACTTATTATCATCTTTGGAATGCTAAGTACACCCCGTTTTATATCAATATGGTTTTGAAGTGTGTCAAATATAATTTTTGCAACATTTTTATCTGCAAAATATTCTGCTAAATCTTCCATTGGTCCAAAGTTCTCAAGTTTACCAGAAACAACTTTAAAGTCAAGATGAATTTCACTATCATCAATTATTGGAACCAGATCTTTGTGTATATGGATTTTGCCCCATAAATCACCACTAATTTTACCATGAAGGTTTTCTGAAACTAAATAATCTTGTCCGAAATTTTCAAACTTAACGAGTAATTTATCCAAATCAATATCTGATATTTTCAATTTAGGGCTAAAATAAATGAGGTTTGGATTCGAACCGTTAAAGTACCCATTCATCTTGACATTCCCACCTGCTGCATTTAGCGATAATGTATCAATATAAATGTAATGGTTAGCTTGAATTCTAAATGATCCTTCAAAGTTTTCTATTTTGTAAAGGTGATAATTAAGATCTTTTATTTCTAAATCTACTTTTAAGTTTGGGAAAGGGTCATTGTAGATGTTAAAGCCTTTTTCATGTTCTTTTGGAGAAGCGGCATATAAAGAATCTGGTTTTTTGTAAATAAATAGTTGATCAAAATCCAGTTTATTAGATTTTAAGTTTATAAAGTTATCTCTGTTTTTTAGTAGGGTATCTACTCCAAAATTTAATCCTGCATTAATTAAAAAATCACTTTTACCTAATGTTCCTTTAAAGTTTTTTACAAGTAATTCACTGTTTTCAAAATGTAATGTTCCTTTAAAGTTTTTAGCTCTTAAATTGTGGATTTTCATTTTAGCATCAAAAACATCAAAAGTTACGTCTGTCGAATGAAGTTTATCATTGAAATTTAGGTTCGCAAAGCCTTTAATTTTTAATTCATCGAGTTCTTCGTGTCTATACTCTTTCGGAACAAAGTTTTTTCCTTTATAACTTAGAAGGTCTTCAAACTGAAGCATTCTGGAGTTTAGATTAAATTTAACCTTTGCGTTTCCCCTTGGGTGGTCTTTGAGCCACATGTCATAATGTGTAATTTCTCCGTTAAAATGAAAGTCACTTTGATCTATAGCTCCAGAAAAATCAATTAGTTTTAAATCATCTTCCTCTATTATTATATTGGCATGAAAGTTAGTGAAATTATGGGGGTAGTGTTTTAACTGTGCGTTAAAATTTTTAATGAAAAACTGTCCAATTGGAAGGTTATTAGATTCAGTGATGCTTTTTGCCTTGGCTTTAAATGATAAACCTAGACTCATATTGGAAATGAATTCATTTATTCCTTTGATTGTATCGTTTGTGGGGCTTGACAATTCGAGTAGGTCAAGGTGTTTAGATGATATTTCAAGTTGGGTTAAAACATCTTTATCAGTGTGGTGAAGTATTGCGGGTAGATCATTTACTAATCCATTAATATGTAAATCAGAATTTCCCAACAGTGCGTCAAAATATTCAATACGCATTTCATGTCCATCAACAACAGCGTAAAAATCAAGATCTTTTAATGGTAAATGAAAGTCAGGTGTTTTAAAACTAAGATCCGTCACTTTTAATTCTGAAAAATAAGATTCATTTAGCTTTTCGATACAATTTTGAGGTTTATTTAAATCAATAATATCATGGAAATTCATAGTTAATTGAACATCTCCAGAAAGGTTTTCTAGTTTGTTAAGGTTTAAGAACTTTGCTAAGAAATCTAATTTAAAATCCGATATCAGTTTTAAGTTAATGTTTGGCTTTACGAAGTTGGTCACATTTAAATCCGCCTTAAAGTTTCCTGCTTCAGGCTGCACTGAGAAATCAGTTATAGAGAATTCCATAGAACTTGGGGCTCTTTTATTTCCATTTGAGAAATGACCTTTAAATTGAAGGTTATTTAATTTTTTATGATTGGAAGAGTTCTCAATAAATGCCTCAGTACAGCCAAATATCGCATCAACTTTTGGAGTATATCCGTTAATTGATTTCCCTAGTATGGCACCGTTGAAAAACACCTTTCCTTTGTTGTTGTATTGCTTAAGAGTAGACATGATTTTTGGCGGAGCAAAAGCAATGAGTAAATCAAAATTTTCTTTCTCTCCTTTAAAAATAATGTCCAAAAACATATCGTTGGCGAAGTCAATACTGCCTTGGATGTTAAAAACAGATCCTTCAAGTGTAATTTGAGATGGAATAATTTTCAGAACTTCTTCTTTAGCTACGTAGTCTATTTCTGTATGAACAGATAGGTGCTTGTTGTGTATAAATGTAGTATCTCCATTATCGATATAAGTAGCAATAAACTTAGAATCCAGAAACATTTGTACATCATCGTTAATAGTTTTGAAATTCGATTTTGCCTCATTTATTAATAAGTCAAAGTACATGCCGCTTGATTCATTTAGTTTATTTATGTCGATATTTTTTAAGTTGATTGACTTTAAATTTAAATGAAATTCTTCCTTTGCGTTTTCAATTTCTTTTTTGGCTGTTAATGCTTTTGTTATATTAAAACTTCCATCCTTGTGCTGCACAATGTTTATTGATCCATTACTGAGTAAAATGGATTTGATTTCCATGTTTCCTGATAGAATATCCCAAATATTAAACCCAATGTATACATCGTTAATAGTTAAGATGTGTATATTTTCGTTGGTTTCATTTTCATAGAGTGTCAATTCTTCTAAATCTATGGATATAAAGGGGAAGTTTTCGAAAGGAGAAATATGACTTTCTTTTATTTCAACATGAGCTTTAAAATCGTTATTAAACTTGTTTATTAATTCTTGAACAACTTTATCCTGCTTCCAATAGATTGTGGAAATAAGAACAGTAACCAAAATTGTAGAAATTAGGAATAGTGCTGTGGTACTTTTAATCCAGAATTTTCTTGTTTTTAATAAACCAGATTTCATTGTTACTAAAATAGCAACTTATATTTAGTTAGATAAAAATGTTAATAAAATTGCTTGTTCGTTAATTGAAATTTTTGGGCTTTGAAAAGCTATCAATTGTTCACTTTAATTGTATTAAAAAGATGGATATTTATTTTTAGATTTATGCTTCTTTGAAGATTCAAAAACTCTAATTCAATTTTTTTGGGTGTTTTGAAACTCATAGTTGAAACAAACAGATTCTTTTTTTAAATACATACTAAAATATAGTTTTACTCTAGCTGTAATTCTGCTGTTCACATGATTAAAAGAAGTCCCATATTTTGCTGGATAAATAAAGCTACTAACTTATAAATATTAATGCCCTTAAATGGAGATTCCAATTAAAGCTTAGGCATGACGTTTAAAAATGTGAAAACTAATCATTGTTGGAGAGTGATTAATACACTTCCAATCTCGTTGTTTTTTCTCATGTGTTTTTAACGGTTTATTTGTTGACTGTTGGGTAGGATTTGTGGTTTTTAGTTTCCTAGTAAAACTACACTTATTGCTTTTACGTCTGAAAAAAAAATGTTAAAATGAAACTTAGATTATTTTAAGCCGTATTCTGTTTCGAATGCGATGCTGTCATCGCTTATTTTGATTTTAAAAAAGAAGAAATGAGAGATTTTATTTTAAAATGGTACCCAGTTATTTTGGCCTTTATTTGTCTGTTGTATTCAGTTGGACTAGGAGTGACTGGTGTTTTAGTAGGAGAAGAGGGAGGTCAGGAGTTTATTGATAAAGCTCAATATTCGGCACACTGGCCAGGAACAATTTTATTATTTGCCTTAGTAATTAGACAAAGAAGAACATCATGAATATAGGATTTTTTATAGTAGGAGCAGTCATATTTGCTATTTATTTGAGTTTGATGGTGTGGAACATCATTTACTCAAGTAAAAAGCAACAAGAGGAAAACTATCCAAATATAAACTTGGATGAGCTTAGTGATGATTCAGAAAATAAATAGACAATTAATTTCGAGCTTTTTTCTTGAAATTTCCAAATAACCTTGCTTATGCAAAAGGCGACGTATTTGTTTTTTAACTTTTTGAAGAAAGGCACAGTTTTTTATTCAAATTAAATCAATAGTAATCATAGGCGTGGTTCACTTAGGTAACTTAAGAAATTTCTTAATTACAAACTAACACACTATGTATTCGCTCTTTGATAATTTGTGTCAAACGTTTATTTATTTCAGATTTCATTGAGCTGTAGTTTTCATATTCACTTGAAGTGAAATAGGCAATGATTATGCACTTCAATTCATTTACCAACAGCCTATCGTTTTTAAAAACACTTGTGATTTTTAAAACCTTATTTTCTTTTGACATTGATGCTAAATCAATGTTTTTTTTCTGAAGGTATTTGCAGAAAATTTTAACAATTAACTCGTGTTGAAATTTAATGATTGGCCTTATTACTTCATTCTGAAATTTCTCCTGATCAGTCCTCACTAATTCTGAATTGATTGTATTAATAACTGGTCTTAATTCAACTACTTGTTTATCTCTTTTCATTTTTGTTTAAAATTGTAGTTAACGTTTTTTATTTTTTTTAGAGTCAGTTTTTTCTAGGTATTTTTTTTGGAGCTCTAAAATACTCTTTTCCTTATTATTTTTTAAAGCATCCATGTATTCTCCATCAATCATTTCAGGTTGAAAATCTCGCATATTAACATCGCCCCAAATACATAATTCTACTATAATAGGAGTTAATGCAATCCCTTTTTGAGTTAAGGTGTAAATATTTGTTTTGTTATTATTAAGCAGTTTTTCTTTAGTGATAATGTTAAATTCTTCCAGCATTTTCAATCTAGATGACAAAATATTAGTTGCAATTGCCTCTTCACTTTCCGAGAAATCCTTAAAGGTTTTTTTTCCTTCTATTAACATCTGTTTTATAATCACTAAAGTCCATCTATCTCCCAGGATATCCAATGCAGAGGTAATTGGGCAGTTGCACCGGAATTTATTATTCATTTTAAATCTATTTTTAATTTTTACTTGCAAATCGAAAGTGTTATCTTAACTTTACTTGCAGAACAAAAGTAATAATTTTTAACCATAGAAATTGAAATTATGAGTAAAAGGGTTTTATTAACGGGAGTTTCAGGCTTTGTTGGACAACATTGTGCTGTTGAACTATTAAAAAATGGATATATCGTAAGAGGTTCAATACGTAATATATCTAAAGAAAAAGAAGTTAGGGAAGGTATTGCAAAGGTAATTGATGCTAAAAATAATTTGGAATTTTGTCAGCTTGATTTGTTGAGCGATAAGGGATGGGACAATGCAATGGAAGGTTGTGACTACTTATTACACGTTGCTTCTCCGTTTGTTATTGCTGAGCCAAAAGATGAGAATGAAATGATAAAGCCTGCGGTTGAAGGAACGCTTAGAGCACTAAACGCAGCAAAAAAAGCAGGTGTTAAAAAGGTTGTATTGACTTCTTCAACGGTTGCGATGGCGGGTGATAAAAAGAAAAATCATCTTACTCAAGAAAGTTGGACGAATTCTAAAACAGATAAAGTCAGTGCTTATATGAAAAGTAAAACATTGGCAGAAAAAGCAGCTTGGGATTTTTATAAAAATCAAGACAGCAGTTCTAAAATGGAATTAACTGTCGTTAATCCTGGACCAATATACGGCCCGACATTGACGGGTAATTTATCTGGTGCTTCTATGAGTATGATAAGGGATATTATTACAGGAAAAGTCCCAATGCTTCCCAACGCAAATTATGTGATGTCTGACGTTAGAGATATTGCTCAAATTCACGTTCAAGCAATTGAGAACGATCAATCAAATGGGCAGCGTTTTATTGTTACTTCCGAGCAACCATATTCTTTTTTGGGTGTTGCTTCAATTTTGAAAGAAAATGGTTACAAAAAAGCAAACCCGAAAAAAGCACCGAGTTTTATGGTTAAATTTTTGAGCATTTTTAGTAGTGAAATGAAAGGTATGTTACCTTTTGTAGATTCAACAGTGAGTGCGGATATTTCTCAAACAAAGAAAACTTTTAACTGGCAACCTATTCCTTTTGAAAAAACAATTATTGATACAGCAAAGTCTATACAGGCGTTACTCTAGTGATGTTTTTTTTTGAACTAAAACCGGAATTGCAGCATGTATTTCCGGTTTTTTTGTATTTAACTTTATAGTCACTTAATTCAATACCAATTTTTATTTTCTTTCGCTGTTGTACCAAGTATCTTATAGATTAACTGTAGTCAAAATAATCTCTAGCTTTTATTTATTTTCTTAATTACAAATAGTAAATCAGTTTTTATTTTGTCTGTATCAATCCGGAATATAATCCTACACAGTTGTTTTAAATAATTTAAATTCAATTAAAAACATTGGCTTCGCCCATAGTACTTTTGTAATGGGAGTTATTAAATATGACACCGCTGTGCCATCTTGATTTAGAATTCCTAAAATAATAGGAGAAGCTTACTTTTAAACAAAAACAAGAAAAATATAGAGATTTTTAAGTTTTAGAGCTAAAGAGAGATAAAAGCATCTTAACCAGGTTATGATAAATCATCATTGTAAATAAGAGGTAAGGGCAGAAGTAGGAGAAAAAGTCGATTTAAATTTTGTGTTTGTTGGTTTAGAAAAGACAACCTCAACTTTTTAATTAATTTAAAACTAGTGCTAAAAGATTATTCTATTAATTTTATCATCAAAATATCTACCAAGATTTTAGATTCAACAATTCTTCTAAAATATATTTAGCAACTAACACAACAATTCACATTCCCTATATCCCTTGGTTTATATTTGGTTGCCAATTCAGCCATAGCTTTAATATGTTCAGGTGTAGTTCCACAACATCCACCAATAATATTTACTAAGTTTTCATCGTGATATTCTTGTATTTGATTTGTCATATCTCTAGGAGATTCATCATATTCACCCATCTCATTTGGTAATCCGGCATTTGGATGACAACTAATTCCAAAATCGGTGTTTTTTGAAAGAACTTCTAAATAAGGTTTCATCATTTTTGCTCCAAGTGCACAATTTAACCCAATAGAAATTAAATCCATATGAGAAACAGATACAAGGAATGCCTCTGCTGTTTGTCCACTTAAAGTTCTTCCAGAAGCATCGGTAATTGTTCCTGAAACCATAATAGGGAGGTTAACGCCTTTTTCGTCAAACACTTCATCAATGGCATAAAGACATGCTTTTGCATTTAATGTATCGAAAATAGTTTCAACTAATAATATATCTACCCCGCCATCTAATAAAGCTCTTATTTGCTCTTTGTAAGACGTTACAACTTCATCCCAAGTAATTGCTCTATAGGCAGGATCGTTAACATCCGGTGATAGAGATAAGGTTCTGTTCGTTGGACCAATTGTACCCGCTACATATCTAGGTTTTGAAGGATCTTTATCTGTAAATTCAATTGCTATATCAACTGCTATCTTTGCCGAAAAGTAATTAATATCATATACTGCATCTTCGAGTGCATAATCAGCTTGAGCAATGGAGGTGGCAGAAAAAGTGTTTGTTTCAATAATATCTGCACCAGCTTCTAAATAAACCTTATGAATGTCTTTCAAGATATCTGGCCTAACTAAACCTATAAGGTCGTTGTTTCCTTTTAAAGTATGGGAGTGGTTTTTGAATCTTTCGCCTCTGAAATCTTCTTCTTCCAATTTATATTCTTGAATTAAAGATCCCATTGCGCCGTCAAGCACAAGGATTCTTTCCTTCATAACTTCTCTTATATAAGGTTTGTTCATATTTGAGGTGATTTTTATAAAAAGGCGTTTCAGTAATTATATAGACATTTCTTTCTTATACATTTCTATTTTTTGAAAATAGAGCGCTTTATATTCTATATCAATAGGTTTAGCTGAGGGGGCCTTTAATTTTAAAGGATCAATAGCCTTACCATTTTTCCATATTCTAAAATCTAAGTGTGGACCAGTTGATCTTCCAGTGCTTCCAACGTATCCAATTAATTGACCTTGTTTTACACGAACGCCAGGTTTAATCCCTTTTCCATATTTCAAAAGGTGTAAGTACCCGGTGGTATAAATGCTATTGTGTTTAATTTTAACATAGTTTCCCGCAGCCCCAGCGTAATTAGCTTTAAGTATTTCACCATCACCAATTGAGTATACAGGTGTTCCTCTTGGAGCCGCATAATCAACCCCTAAATGTGGCATTCTTCGTTTTAAAATAGGATGAAGTCTGTTTGGATTGAACTTACTACTTATTCTACGATAACTCAAAGGAGCTTTCAAAAATGCCTTTTTCAAGCTTTTCCCTTTTTCATCAAAAAATTCAACAATACTATCTTGTTCAAATCGGAAAGCATTAAAAGTAGTGTCTTTATGAAAAAATGAAGCAGCTTTAATATCTCCAACACCTATAAATTCTTCGTTTACATAAAGGTTATCGAAAACAATTTTGAAATTATCACCTTTCTGAATTCCAAAGAAATCTATTTGCCAAGCATAAACATCTGATAATTCTATGGCTAGTTTTGGACTATTTCCACTATCTACTAGTGCTTTATATAAAGAGGAGTTTATTATACCTGTAGCTGTTTTTTCTACCTTTGAAACCTTAAATTTATCCATTTTGACAGTTACAGAATCATCAAAATTGTAAACAGCATAGTCTATCGCATTTAGGTGATAAATTAAGCATTTTGCTTTATGAGTTGAGTCTTTTGTACAAATGATTTCATACTCCTGGCCTGCAGCTAATTTCCTTACATCATAAACAGGTTTAGCCGCGTTTGCAATCTTATTTATCTTTTGATAAGAAATATGGTAAGGATAAAGCAAGTCTGATAAACTCTGATTTTGTTTAATTGTACTTTTAATTATATCTACCGATTCCGCATCATATCCATAAATAAGTTTTTTAGCCGGTTCTTCAACATTTTTAGTTTTTGTAGGCTCTAGGCTTTCACCACAAGAAGTGAAAAGAACTGCGTAAAAGCACATGATATAAACAAAGTTTGATCTGTTTTGTTGGAGGGACTTAAATAGTAGCATTTATAAACTTATTAAATTGAGGTCTAAAAATATATAATAAAACATAGATGCAACACTGTTGCATCTATGTTTTATTAAGAGTACTATCTTCAAAACTTTAGGAAATGAGTATTTGTGTAGCTTTCTGATGCTGAAAATAGAAGAAAAAAGGACGAACTTTCAACTTCTTATAACTAAAAAACCTCAAGTAGATATTTAATTTCAAAGGAATAAATATCCATTAGTTACTTTTTGTTAAAAAAATAAAAAGACTTTAAAAATCAACGTCTTAAGTATGTGTGTTCGGATGTCGAAATTCAGAACTTAACTCTTGATTATATAAAACTTTTAAAACTGAAGAAGAAACTCAAATAAAATTTTCGGGTCAGCGATTGACCATGAGTGGGGGTGTCTTTTTCCATTAGAACGATAACCTTTTTTCTGGGTAGTTATAATTTTCGCGTTTTTATTTCCATTATATTTTAAATAGGAAATTAACTGAGAGATCATAAAAATATTTTGATCACGAAGGTCTCTGCATTTATTTTCAATTTGCCATTGAATATCTATTTCGTGAAAGATAATAACTGGAATTTTTTTTAGGAAAAATGCGTTTCCACCACCACTTGAATAACAGGACTCTTTTATGTATAAACTGTCATTTATTGAGGGATTACCTAAAGATTTTTCAAGAAGATTTTTTATCCATTGAGCTTCTTGTTGTCCAACACTTGAAACTCCCTCAATATTACATTTTCTTTTTAATTCTCTTTCACAGTATTGATATAAGTCCAAATAATTTATTGGAGGATCAATACAAAATATTGCTTGAGGAATTAATTTTGTATCACGATTTTCAACAGCTAATTCTGTGATTCTAAGAGTTGTAAATCCTCCAAGTGAGAAACCTCCTAAGTATAACTTGTTATCAGGTATTTTGTATTTATCATTAGCATGTCTGACAATGGTTTTCACCAAATTATAAGAACTATTACCTATAAACCATTTACCTTGCCAAATCGCGATGCATTGTAAGTCTAGATATAGAGAAAACATACGCTCCAAGGATAGTGAAGTACAATAAATCGTGGTCATTTTAAAATCATTCGCTCTTAACAAAATGACTAACCTAGGAATGCTTTAATGGGAAAGGGTTTGTTTTTTGAAGTAAGGGTGAGTATTCAATATTTGGATTATTCTGTTCTAAAAATGTATACATGCAATAAGACCAAATTAAATTGTGTTTTTTAAATAAAGGAGAAGTTTCGGAAGCAGAAACATAGTATTGGATGTTAAATTAATCTAATGTTTCTGGAGGGGCTGATAAGCTTAATTGATCTAGTGAGTTCGTCAGTTCGACACAGAAAGATATTTTTTATTATTTAATAAAACCTTTTTTATTTAGTTAAACAACTGTATTAAAGCGTTTTAAATTATTTTGTGTAATTATTAAAACTGTTTTTAATGATTTTTATGATTGTTTTTTACTTTCTTGGATTCTATATTTACATAGAGATATTTGCCTTCAAAAACTAAAAAAAATATTATGAAAAAAAATATAACATTGCTTTTAATTTTATTAATTGCTTTTGATGTTAATTCTCAGAATTCGAAACTAGATGTTAATTTAGATGGGGAAATAAATATTCTAGTATTAGGGTCAAGTAATTCTATTATATCTAGTCAGAAAACTTTTTTTACCGATTATATTGCTATCGAGTTGGATAGTATTTTATCAAATGATACTTTAATAAAACTCAACACAAACGTAGTTTATGAAGAGATTTCGAAAGCCAAGAATATTTCTACAGGGATTGCATCTTCTTACCTTTGGAATGTAAACCATTATTGTCACTCTTTAGCTCAGTATTATTATTGGCCAGATAAAAGAGCTGAAAGATTAAGTAATTTAAGAGGAAATGAAGGTTTCGATTGGGATTATGTTGTTATAGGGTCTGATCCGGTTATTTTAAAAACAATGCCAGGTTACTATTCCTTTGGGGTAAATAAAATAGTCTCGGCAATATATGAAGGAGGAGCGGTTCCTTTGCTTTTAATGCAATGGGATGAGGATTTAAGTTTGACTTCACACTTTGAAGAGTTTACTTACAGAGCTGCTGTTGGTGCTCCAGTTCCATTAGAAGTTGTTCCTGCAGGTTTAGCTTGGGAGGCTTTGCCAAATACTTTAAAAGATGTGTCTATTTATACACCAAGTCCTAATGGTGATTATATTGGAGCTGCCTCAATTTATTCTCATTTGCTAAAAAGAAGTGCTTCTTATTCAAAATATATAATAAACAATCAAATTGCGGATGTAGCTAATGAAGTAAGAATTGCTGCGGAAAATAATTCACATTATACGGGAAAACCTACTTTTAATTCTCCTTTTAGGGAGTGTAGCGTAAACACTACAGATCTGGTTTATAATCATTCAGGTTCGAGTACCGAAAACGGTATATTAAATGGTTTAAATTGGGTAACAAACGAATATGGGAAAACACTCCAATATGGATCCACTAATTCAATTCATTTTAACTATGGTAGATCCAGTATGGGTGGCGGCTCAAAGGAATACAATATTGATAACTCAAAATTTGATTATTCCTTTGGATATGCTTTACAAGATGATGCGAGAACGGGGTATACATCCATGTTGTATGGTTTAGATAAAAGAAATACATTCGACGGTTACGATACGGATTTGGGTACTGCTTTAAAAATGGTAAACAATAACGAAATTCCATATGCACGTAATGTCCCCTTACGTACCATAATTGCACAAATGGTAGATGAAATTCCTGGGATAGAATTGTACCCTCCAGGGGATAATTGGCATTTAAGTAGTGATGTAAATAAGGCAATTGCCTCCTATATGCACACAATGTTAAGCGGCGAATGTACCCTTCCACCTGCATCGAGCATTTGTTCGGATAGTGCAGCTTGGCGCACTTGGATGGCACATAAGATTGGGCAAGAAACAGCATGGACTTTGATGTATTTAGAAGGAGAAAATAATTGCAATAAAACAGTGGATAATCAAAGTACTTGCGCTCCATATACTTGGGTTAACGGAGTTACTTATACTAAGCCTGTATCAGGTATAGTGCATACTTATACTAATTCATCAGGGTGTGATTCAGTAGTAATGTTAAACTTATCGTTTGAGTCTCTTAAAACTAATATCATGATTTCCAATGATACGTTAATTTCAAGTATTACTGGAGAAACTTATAAATGGATAGATTGTGTCACAAATTCAATTATTTCGGAAGCAACTCAAAAATACTTTGTTCCAAATGAAAATGGTAATTATGCTGTTATTGTAACAAATAATGGATGTTCGGATACTTCAAGTTGTTTTTCTTTTCTTTCAGTTGGTATAAATACCTTAAACCCAACTTCTAATTACTATATATTTCCTAATCCAAATCATGGTGATTTTAAAATTGATTTAGGAAAAGTTCACCAAGAAATTGAGGTGACAATTAACAACTCAACAGGTCAAAAAATATACAGAAAAAATTTCAGCTCTACAGATGAAATTGATATCAGTGTTTTGAATAAAAGAGGTGTCTATTTCTTGAATGTAAAAACTGAAATCGAGTATCAAACATTTAAAATTTTAGTGAATTGACATTGTAAATTCACACATTAAATAATTTATGATAATTAAGCCGTTTTATATTCTTTCATCATTGTTACTGCTTTCATTATTTGTTTCGGAAAAAAATTACACCAATCCAGATGTGAACGGAATTGTTTCTGGGGTTAGTATCCTGCCAAATTGGAGTTGCTACTTTTATTCGGACACAAAAGTTAAGACCTGTTCTGAAAATTAATTTCGTTTTAATGGTTTTAAAAAAACTTTCAGCAACAGCGTTGTCCCTACAATTTCCTTTTCTTCTCATACTTTGTTTTACTAAAAGGTAAGATTTTAAATAATTAGTAAACGCTTTAAAAGCATATTGAATACCTCTGTCGAAATGAAATAATAACGGGTCCGCAATCTTTCTATTAATATTAGCCATTTTCCAAGCTGCAATTACGGTATCCTTAGCGAACATCGTTTTACTTAAACTCCAACTTAATAAAGCTCTATCCCATAAATCTATTATTACAGTTAGATATAGCCAGCCTTGACTTGTTTTGATGTAAGTAATGTCGGACACCCATACTTCATCAGGTCTGCTTACAGTAACGTTTTGAGCGAGTAAATTTGGAGCTGCAGGATAATGATGACTGGAGTTTGTGGTTACTTTCCATTGCTTCCTAATTTTACTTTGTAAACCTTCCTCTTTCGTTAATTTAGCCACTCTTTTTCTTGAAACCAAAAAGCCTTCACTTTTTAATTCCTGATGAATAAGAGGACTTTCGTAAGTTTTTTTACTGATTTCAAACACTCTATTTATGGCACTTTTTAAATGAATTATTGAAACAACAAAGCCGTTGATTTTATCAACGGCTTTGTTTAGTTTGGTGGAGCTAACTAGTCGTAGTTCTAAACATTTATTGGAGGATCTACGAACTATAACCCATTAATTTATATATTCTGAGTGCTATCTTGTAAGCGTCATTGTAATTACGTGTTCAGCTTTACAATAATCATTCACATCACATAATAATACCGTCTGTAGTATCCGCTTGTTTGGTTGATCAAGCAAAATTATCCATTCTGTTGTATTCCTTGTTTCTGAAACGTTAGTCCAAGTGATCGTTTTAGTGATTAAATCTTCCTGATATTCGTACACATTTGCATCTCCATCTGAATCACTACGATATAAAAGGCCACAGCCGATTGAAAGCACTCCATTAGTTGACTGTATCTGCGAAGCACCTTCCTGATTTTCACAATAAAGTTGTATAACTCTTTGTGTGCTGTAATTCCAATTTGCTGAATCCGCACATATAAATCCATTACAATATATGATGCCGCTAGTATCTGCGACTAAGCCACTACCGAATTCTACAAAACTAGTATCAACAAGGTTTATATGGGTAATTGAATCTCCTCCTTCAGAAACCTGAACACTGCTATTATTATGTTTATTAAGTGGTTGTATACATATTATCATCTCTGTGTCCTTTTCACAGCTTACAAACAAAAAGCCTCCCATCACGAAAAGTGCCAACAAATAATTGATTTTAATTTTTTTCATTTTTTATGATATTTTTATAGTTCACCAACTTGACGCAAACGATTTCAAAAGGTTGTAAGAAATACAAATTTTCTGAAAAGAATCGACATTATTTGAATTGTCGTAAAAATATGTTCGAACCTCTTTTATTACTCTAATATTACTGCGCAACAGATAAAATCCATTGAACAATCCTGCTTACTGCACTTTACGGGACAGAATTTCAACCATATAATTGGTGTTTTAAAAAGATTAAGTTTGTATTTAAATGGTAAACCTTATGCTTGAAAATCTTTTGAGGAAGTATTTATTTTAATTCAATCTACGCGTATAAGAGTAGCGAGAACAGTTAATCAAGAATTAATTAAACTTTATTGAGAGGTTGGGAGATACATAAGCAATAAATTTGAAACTTCTGTGTGGGTAGATAGTTTTGTTGATGACTTAGCCAACGATCTCAGTAAAAAGATTCCAGATTTAAAAGGTTTTAATAAAATAGACAGTGACAGTCCTGAGTTTAAAAATACCTGCAGACGGAGTCTCCTCATTCGATGAGACTAAGCAATTATGTGATTTAAGAGGTGCAGATCAAGTTTTTAGATTTAGCGGCTTAGGAGGAATCCAAATTAATAATTCTAACGACTACTATTTTAATGTTCGATATATTAAAAAAATCAACAAATTAGGTGTAGCTAGGTTCCATTTAAATTTCTAAAGAATTTAAATTATTCATAACTTTTTATTAGATTTTTTGGTTTTGAACAAGTGATTTTTTTTTACTTGGCTAGAGTCCCTAAAATGATAGTCAATTTTCATAAAAATTTTAACTCTTTACAAGTTGCCTAAACCTTTAGTCAAAAAGTTTGGGCCATTTCCCTTAATCTCTTAATTTTAAAATTACCAAATGTTTTTGCAAGCTTGCAAAGATTCGTAAATAAGAAGGAAGTATCGTCACCTTTGTAGGGAACTTTAAAATTTATTTACATGAAAAACAAAACCACACTTTACCATTTCATTGTAGACCAAAGTGGGTCTATGCAAGGAATGGAGCAGCAAGCGATAGCAGGATTTAATACGCAGCTAGAAAAGATTCAGGACTTGGAAAAGACAATGCCTGATCAAGAATTCCTTTGCTCGCTCACCTTTTTTAATTCTGAGGTACAAGATGTTCTTAAAAATGAACCTGTAAAACAAATTGAATTATTGAGTAATAACAATTACCAACCTGGAGGAATGACTGCACTACTTGATGCGGTTGGAGGTTCTATTGATCGAATCGAAAAACAATTTGGAAAGGAACTCGAAAACGATGAGATTTCGGTTGTGATGGTCATTATTACTGACGGATACGAAAATGCATCCAAGTATTTCACCTATCATATGGTTGCCCAAAAGATTGTAAATCTTGATGAAACGGGTAAATGGACTTTTAGCTACCTTGGGGCAGATTTTGACGCGATACACACCTCTAAAATGATGAATATCCGAAAGGAAAACGTGATGAACTTTAGAAAAAAAAGCTATGCCTCTATGATGGACGATTTGAGTGATTCAATAGGAGTATATGCGGAAGAAAAAAGAAAGGGCAATCTGAAAAAAGATATTTTAGATATCTTTAAAGAGAAAGACAGAAGAAACGATTAATGTTTAAATGAAATATAGGTTATGAAGGTGCATTTGATTCGCTCTGAAGGTTTTAAGATAGAAGATTATAATAATGTTTTCAATATCTTGAATCAGTATTCTGGAGGAATCACGTTTGTCCCTTCTGAACCTATTGTTTTGCCAGATACAGATCGAGAAATCACCTATGATGACAAAGGTGAATACGGAGAACAAATATTAGGCACAAAACTGTCTGTTGATTCTTTTGAAGACCGGTCTTTTCCTGTTACGGAACCGGTCTATTCTTGGTGTGATTTATTCAGTGTATGTAATCAATACAGAATAGATAATAGGATTCCGAGTGATGAACAAGTTTTTTTGTTGACTGATAAAAAAAATGCACAAAACTGGTTTGGTGCTATGGACGAGCGCACGTTGAATAATTTTTTTGTTGATTGTTCGGATTGGCATAATTATTTCAAAGGTTTTGACATAAGGTTCCCCATAACATATTGTATTTCAGGTTGGTTATTACGGAAAGTGATTTTTGCTTCAGGGGATGAGATGAGGGCCGCAGTACATAAAAAATCGATAGGGTGTTTAATGGATTTTTGTCAAGAAAAAAAAGAAATAGCGCTGAAGATGCGTACTGCAGATATATGTGATCAATGCCTTTCTTACTCTGAAAAAAACGATTCAAATCGGGTTTACATGAACCAGTTGATGCAAATTATGGATGGTGTGCGTTCAAATTTGATGTTTCGAGATCGTTCCAAATATTTACGCACAAACAGTCGACTCGAATTTCGAGGAATGATGCACAAAATGTATTTAACTGATTTGGGTGATTTACAGGTGAATTTGAATCCAACAGAACGGGCATTATATCTAGTTTTTATAAATCATCCAGAAGGTATATCGAGAGCTGATTTAATTGATTTTCGTTCAGAATTAATTAAATCCTACGCCTTTTTCTCAAACAGCAGTGATAATAATCAAATTAACGAGGCAGTTGATTTACTGACCAATGCTTTGGAACAAAAACTCATGCAAGTTTTATCACGTATTCGCAGGAAGTTTAAAGACGCAGTAGGAGAGGACCAATATAAAACCTACTCCATTGAATCACACGACGGGAAATATAAAATTTTGCTAAATCGGGAGCTTGTTTCTTACGACGCCAATGCCAAATTGCCAACCCGTTAATTTTCATTATCTCGTTACTCTTTACTAACCCATCGTCAAAACGTAGTATCCTATTCGAATAGATTTGGCTATTCTGTATTCTAAAATCATGTTTTCGTAAAACAACTAAAAGTTGTTGTAAATCAACGATTTATCATCTTGCAAGCTTGCAGAGATTGGCTTTTATATGTGGATGTACGCCATCTTTGTAGTATGAATTTTAAATCTTATCAAATGCAAAAACAACAAGTGTTCTAAAATGCAAAACCGTGAATTGAAAAACGAAAGCCATTTACGGAAATCACAGTTTGGTTTTTGATGCGGGTACCAAATGAAACACGCATCATATCGATTATTAAAAAATAAAAAAACAAGTATGATTAATTCAATTACAAAAAGTAAAAGTAAGCCAGGAAACGCCATGATGTCTTTAAATCTATATAAGACAGGTGAAACCTGGATGTTTGATGACGATACTTATGGAATCAAAGCGGAACCATTTGTACTCGGAATGTCCGAAATTATCAGTGCCTATTTATCAAAAGGTAAAAACAGATGTACAGCGATTTTCAGCCTAAATAAATTTCCATCATGTGACACCCTTGATTTAACGCAAGAAGATTCCAATGGAGGTTGGTACGTGGTCAGCGAAAGTAACTTTCCAACCATAAAAGGAATGAAAGGCTGGTTGTGTCCAGTAACACG
>JAQXEE010000034.1 GCA_029251005.1 Flavobacteriales bacterium
CCACCTTCTAATTAACTGCTAAGAAAAAATTTACTGCATACGATATTCAACCAGATGAAAATTTGATTGATAAATATGTTGAAGAAATCTCAATGAGATATGGAACTGTTGGTTCAGGAGATGTTGTTGAGGAAAAAGATATTGTTGTTGCTGATATCGCTGAATTAGAAGGTGGTGAAGCTAAAGAAAACGGAGTAGCTAAATTGGCAAACGTTTCTGTTGAAAAAGCTTCTGACGTTTTCAAAAAGCAATTAGTTGGGGCTAAAATTGATGCTGAATTCACAGTAAATATTAAAGAGGTTTACGAAGGTTTAGAGGGAGGCGCTTCTTTAATGGGAGTTGATACTGCTGAATTAGAGGCTGCAGGGAATGAGTTTTCTGTCAAGGTTGTTTCTGTTTCAAGAATGCAAGCAGCTGAATTAAACCAAGAACTTTTTAATAAGGTTTATGGTGAAGGGACTGTTTCTTCAATAGAAGAGTTTAGAACTAAACTTTCTGACGAGGCTAAAGGAATGTTAGATGGCCAAGGGAAAAGTAAATTAAGAAACGATGTTGTTGAATATTTACTTGACTCTGTAAAGTTTGATTTACCAGATTCATTCTTAAAAAGATTTATTCAAGCGACGGCTAAAGAACCTGTTACTTTAGAGCAAATCGAAGCAGACTACGATCAGCATTCAAATACGTTTAGATGGCAGTTAATTGAGAATAAATTAATCACCACTTACGAACTTAAAGTATCTGACGAAGAAGTTAAAGGGAAAGCAAAAGAAATGATTGCAGCTAACTTTAAACAATATGGACAAGAAGTTGCAGATGAGGATTTAGATACTTACGCAGCTACTGTTTTAGCTAAAGAAGATGAGAGACAAAAGCTGTACAACGAACTTTACTCGGATAAGATTCTTGAATTAGTAAAAGAGAAATGTAAGATTGATGTGAAAGGTGTGACTTATGATGAGTTTGTTAAACTTTCAGCTAAAGCTAAATAAGCGTTAATTGTAATTTAGTTTACAATTAACGATGAAGTTTTAATTTCTTTTAAAGATAATATCTAAAGATGCGACATTTTTGTCGCATCTTTAGTTTGTGCTCAACCCAATTCGGTATTAAATAAATTAAAAAACCATTTATAAAAAATAAAATATGTTCGACGCAGGAAAAGAATTTAGAAAATTTGCGATTAAAGATCAAGGAATATCTAGCATGCATATGGATAGTTTCATTGAATCATCAATGACTCCCTATATTGTTGAAGAACGTCAAATGAATGTTGCTCAAATGGATGTTTTTTCAAGATTAATGATGGATAGAATCATTTTTTTAGGGACAGGTGTTAATGATCATATGGCCAATATTATTCAGGCTCAATTATTATTCTTAGAATCTTTAGATGCTGATAAGGATATTCAAATTTATTTGAATTCTCCAGGAGGTTCTGTTTATGCAGGATTAGGTATTTATGATACAATGCAATATATCAATCCAGATGTAGCAACAATTTGTACGGGAATGGCGGCATCTATGGGAGCTGTTTTATTGTGTGCCGGTGCTGCTGGGAAAAGAACAGCTTTACAACATTCAAGAGTAATGATTCACCAACCGTTAGGTGGCGCTCAAGGACAAGCTTCAGATATTGAAATTACGGCAAGAGAAATTCAGAAATTGAAAAAGGAATTATATACTATTATTGCTGATCATTCTGGCCAAACCTATGACAAAGTTTGGGCCGATTCTGATAGAGATTATTGGATGATTGCTGAAGAAGCAAAAGCATATGGAATGATTGATGAGGTTTTAGTTAGAAAAAAATAGTTTTTCATTAAAGGTGTAAAACATGACAACCGCACGAGCTACAGCTCGTGCGGTTTTTGTATATTTGAATTATGGACAAAAAGAGTCAAGTAAAGTGTTCCTTTTGTGGAAGAGAGAAAAAAGATACTAATGTATTAATTGCTGGTATTGAGGGGTATATATGTGACAATTGCGTTACGCAAGCACAAGGAATTGTAAAAGAGGAAGGTTCAGAGAAAATCAACGCCAATTTGGATAAAGAATTGAAGTTGATGAAGCCTACAGAAATAAAAAAACATTTAGATCAATATGTGATTGGACAAGATAAGGCGAAGAAGGTCTTATCGGTTGCTGTTTACAATCATTATAAAAGACTTTCGCAATCGTCAAAGACATTAGGTCCTGATGATGAAATTGAAATCGAAAAGTCGAACATCATGCTCGTTGGTGAAACAGGGACAGGGAAAACATTGCTAGCTAAAACAATAGCTAAAATTTTAAATGTTCCTTTTTGTATCGCTGATGCAACCGTTTTAACTGAAGCGGGTTATGTTGGTGAAGATGTTGAAGCAATACTTTCTAGGTTGTTACAAGCAGCCGATTTTGATGTTTCTTCAACTGAAAGAGGTATCGTTTTTATTGATGAAATTGATAAAATTGCTCGTAAATCTGATAACCCTTCTATCTCTAGAGACGTTAGTGGTGAAGGTGTTCAGCAGGCTATGCTAAAATTATTAGAAGGAAGTGTTGTAGGTGTCCCACCTCAAGGAGGAAGAAAGCATCCAGAACAAAAATTGACTCAAATTAACACTAAGAACATTTTGTTTATTTGTGGTGGTGCTTTTGATGGTGTGCAGAGGTTAATTGAAAAGCGTGTTAAATCACAATCATTAGGTTTTCAGGCAAGTAAAAAGATGAGTATGTTTGATAAAGACAATTTACTCCAGTACATTTCTCCTGAAGATATTAAGTCTTTTGGAATTATACCTGAGTTGATAGGTCGTTTACCAGTTTTATCTCACTTAGCTCCTTTAGATGGTTCTGCATTAAGAAGAATTTTAACAGAACCAAAAAATGCTTTGGTTAAACAATATGTTAGATTATTTGAATTAGATGGAATTAAGTTAGATTTGACTAAGGATGCATTAGATTTTGTAGTTGAAAAAGCATTGGAATACAAGTTAGGTGCGAGAGGCTTAAGATCTATTTGTGAATCAATTATGATGGATGCTATGTTTGAGTTACCCTCAAATGGTAAAGAGGAACAAACGTTTGAAGTGACGCTTGACTATGCTAAAAATAAGTTGTCTGGAGACAACTTAAAAAACTTGAAAGTTGCTTAATTTATTTTATTGAGTTTATAGATATGAAAGGTTATATTGAAGGATTTATCAAACAGTTAGAATTAGCATTTGAAATAGGAAGTGAAGCTAAGTTTGATGTTGGAGGGGAGATAGTAAAAAATGTTTTGATTTGTGGACTTGGTGGTTCTGGTATTGGTGGTACAGTTGTTACAAAAGTGGCTTTAGTAGAAGCATCCGTTCCTGTAGTTACTTGCAACGATTATGATATTCCAAATTTTGTTGATGAAAATACATTGGTAATAGCGAATTCTTACAGTGGTAATACTGAAGAGACTCTCGCTGCAGTTAAAAAGGCTCAGGCTAAAAAGGCTCAAATAGCATGTGTTACTTCGGGTGGTGAATTAAAGGCTTTCTGTGAAAAAAACAACTACAATCATATTGTTATACCAGGGGGTAATCCTCCAAGAACGTGCATAGCTTTTTCAATTACTGAGCAGTTATTTATTCTTGTGAAGTACGGAATTCTGCCAGAAACTATATTAACTGAATTAGGGTCAACTATTTCTCTGCTTAAAGAAAACGATTCTGAAATGAGAATTGAGGCAAAGACTGTTGCAAAGTCGTTAGTCAACAAGCTTCCTGTTATATATTCTACAGATAAATTTGAACCCGTAAGTATTCGTTTTCGTCAACAATTAAATGAAAACAGTAAAATGCTTTGTTGGCATAATAAATTCCCTGAACTAAATCACAATGAAATAGTTGGTTGGGCTGAAGGTAACTCAAATATTGCTGTGCTGATTTTTAGAAATTCTGATGACTTTTACAGAATAAAGGAGAGAATGGAGTTTACTAAAAAAATAGTTTCTGAAAAAGGAGCTTCTTTTACTGAAGTGTACAGCAAAGGAAAGTCATTTATTGAAAAGGCTTTCTACCTCATTTACTTAACTGATTGGGCATCTTTATATATCGCAAACATAAAAGATATTGATCCGATTGAAATAGAGGTGATAGATGCTTTAAAGAATCATTTAGCAACTGTTAATTAGTTTTGAATAAAAATGTAAGGTTAATAAATAAAGGCTTAATTGATTACAAAGAATGCTGGGCTTTTCAAACAGATATTTTTGACGCTATTATTCAAAAGAAAATTTCTATCCGCAAAGGAGAAACAGAAAGTGTAGTCACTGACAATTTTTTGCTGTTTTGCGAGCATCCCCATGTTTATACATTAGGAAAGACTGGTGAGAAATCAAATTTGTTATTAGACGAGGAACTTTTAAAAGAAAAAAAGGCTACTTATTATCACATAAATAGAGGAGGAGACATAACTTATCATGGTCCTGGACAACTTGTTGGGTATCCAATTTTTGACCTTGATAATTTCTTTACGGATATTAATAAATATTTAAGATTACTTGAAGAAGCTGTTATTTTAACTCTCCGTGATTATAATATTAAATCCGGTAGAGTAGATGGTTTAACTGGGGTTTGGATTGATGGTGATGATCCTGTTAAAGCCAGGAAAATTTGCGCTTTGGGTGTTAAGTTATCCCGTTGGGTAACAATGCATGGTTTTGCACTGAATGTAAATACAAATCTAAATTACTTTTCTTATGTCGTTCCTTGTGGGATCGTGGGTAAGGGTGTAACTTCTATAGAAAAAGAGTTAGGGGAACCGCAAGATTTAAAAGAAGTTCAAGAGAAATTGACCAAGCATTTGTCGTTGTTGTTTGGATTTAAGATTATTTAATTAAAGCTTTAAGCAACAATTTAAAAGCAGAGTACGTAGCTACTTTGTGAAGATCTTAAAAAAAATAGGTTTAGGCTTTTTGGTCGTGTTAATCTTAGCCAACATTACTGTGCTGTTATCTGGGAATAATCATTTATATAAAGGGCTGACAGATACTTACTTTCAAGGTCGGACAAAGCCATCAATTGATGATCCCGATATATTTTATGCTCGAATTCTTAAATCAAAGTCACCAAGAGCCTGGGAGGAGTCAGAGTCAAAAAATTCAGTATCCTTATCGGATACTGTTCAGCGTTTAAACAAAAGATTAGAAACAAAGGCGCTGTTGATAATTCATAAAAATGAAATTATTCATGAATCATATTTTGACGGCTATGATCAATATAAAGCCTCAAATTCGTTTTCAATGGCGAAAACCATTTTAAGTATTGTTACTGGAATAGCAATTAAAGAAGGTAAAGTTTCTGTTGAAGATCCCGTTGTTAACTATCTACCAGATTTTATTCAGAAAAAGGATTCTGCACTTAAGGTAAAGCATCTTCTCACAATGACTTCAGGTATGAATTTTAAGGAAAGCTATGGTAACCCATTCGGTTTTATGGCTAAGGCCTATTACGGTACTGATTTAAAAGCTTTAGTGAAAGGTTATGAGTTGAACAAAAAGCCAGGAGTCGAACATAAGTATTTAGGAGGTAACAATTTACTTTTAAGTTTTTTACTTGAAAAAGCCACTGGAGAAAAGGTAGGCAACTACGCGTCAAGGAATTTGTGGGAGAAACTAGGAATGGAGAACGATGCTAAGTGGGTGTTAGATGACGAAGATGGAGACGAAAAGACATTTACTGGTGTATTTGCTACTGCAAGAGATTTCGCTAAAATTGGAAGATTATATATGAATTCTGGTTTTGAAAATGGGGAGCAAATAGTTGATAGTATATATGTTAGAGAGTCCTTAACGCCTATTAATGTTCTAGATGATAAAGGGAAATTGGCTGGTTATTATGGTTACTCTTGGTGGTTCGCGTCCTATAAGGGAGAGAAAGTTTTTTACATGAGAGGGATTTTAGGTCAATATGTTATATGTGTACCAGGTAAAAATTTAATAATTACTAGGCTAGGGCAGTTTAGAGAAAATACAAAATTAAAAGATGGTGTCACTCCAGATGATATTTGGGTTTATTTAGAGGAAGGTTTCAGACTAATTGAGTAGTTTTGTTTTAAAACTTATTTGATGAAGAAGGATATTGAAATGCCTGAAGTTAGCGATGTTTATGTCGCTATTGTACACGAGGACAATAATGAAGGTGTGAAAGTTTGGAATGCTTATGTTATAAATGATAAATCATCTCCCATTGAAAACGTTTTTGTTTCATCAAAAGGCTATCTAGAGTCAAGTGATGGTGAAGAGACAAAATCATCTACTTTACGACACTTTTATAAAGTTGTTTCTGCTAAATCTTTCCAAAAAATCGAAGCTGTAATTGAAGACGTTTTCAAGTTAAACAATGAATACTTTGTTTCCTTTTATTTAGATGGGGTGTTATTTGATAAGAAATTTATTTTTGCTTCCAATACAATCATTTCTGATCGTTTAACAATCGTTCCAATTGTTGAACAAAAAGGTGTTTTAGTAAAGTAATTATTTAGAGCTCATTTTGTTTAATACTCCAAAAATAGGGTGTCCAGAATCATAACAAATACGAAAGCTGCCTCTGGCTTTTTCCACGTTATCTAAAGTTTGGTTTCTATTATTGTTTAAATCGTATGCTTGGGCAATATGTAAATAAACATGGCCTCTGAATTCCATATCATAAAGCTCTTTTTGTAACCTTAAGTTGTAAAAGTCAATGAGTTCATTGGTGTGGTTGTTTTTAACGAAAAATTCAACAATATCCATATTAATTGTATGAGATTTCCAGTCCAAATAAAACATGTTTTCAGCCGTAATTAAAGCCTCATGCATTCTTCCTAAAGCAAGGAAAGAATTTAAAAGATAATAGTAGGTGTGGTAAGTATTCGGGATTAGTTTGTCACAATCTAATAATATAGAAATAGCTTCACTATGTCTGCCTAATTTACCCAATAGTGATCCTGCCATTTGACCGGCGTCATTTTTGTAATTAATATATTTATAATTTATATAAGCTTTCCAAGCATGATATAAAGCGGCTTCATTGCTGTCCCTTTCTGTATAGAGGTAGGCTAAATTGTAATGAGTAGGAGCGTAATTAGAATCTAATTTAAGAGATTTATTAAAATACTCGATAGCTTGATTGCTTTGTTCGTTTAAGTTATAAAAGTACCCTAAAGCATAGAGCGAAATATAATCAGCCACTCCGTTCTTTTCAGCGACGGAGTATCCATTATACATTCTTCTTAAAACTTCTTGTTTGTTTTTGATCCAATCTTTTCCATAAAGAATGAATATATCATAGTAATAATCACCTTGAGCCTTCATTAATCGATAGTCTTTAGGATGTTCATGAATTAAAGAATCGAGGATTAAATTTATCTTAAAAGACTTAATAGGAATCATTTTTTTCTCAGCTATTCGTCTTTGGTTTAACAAGCTTTCGTTTTCTTTAAGATTGTTAAAAGCGAATGCTTGATGTGAAACCGTTTTTGTGAAATATTTGAGGCAGAGATCAATTTTTGTTAAATTAACTTCTATTTTATTCTTTTGAGACTCAATAGATTCAAGATGATTCCAAGCACTTAAATATTGTTTGTTCTTTATTAAGCTATCAAGCTTATGGTTTTCTTGAGAAAAAACTTGAAGACAAGAGATAAATGATAGGATGTATAGTAGTGACCTCATGTTATAAATTTAAGAAGAACTTAATGAATTTATCTAGGCAAATATAAGACTTGTTGAAAGACTTAAAATCAGTGAAAATAATCGCTAATTATATTTTTATTAAATTTGAAGTAGAAAGGTATTGTTATGTTTAAAAATAGTAAATCAGAAGAAATGAGTTCTCCACAGAGTTTCGATACGAATGCAATCGATAGAATTGCAGAAGGAACAACACTAGAAGGAAGTGTTAACTCGGCTAAAAGTATTAGAGTTGATGGAAAGGTTAAAGGTTCTATCGTTTGTGCTGGAAGAGTTGTAATAGGTAAAACTGGAGTTGTTGAAGGTGAAGTTGATTGTGACTCTGCTGATGTAGAAGGAACTTTAAATGCGACTATTACTGTTACCGGTTTGTTGGAGTTAAAGACCACTGCTGTGATCAACGGAGATTCACAAGTCGGGAAATTGAAAGTAGATCCAGGAGCTGAGATTAATGGTAAAATTGATATGGGAGGGACTTTAAAGTCAATTTCTAATAATAAAAGCGAAACCATTGTCGAAAAAACCGCTTAAGGGCTTCTTAAAGTATTCTGGAATGGGCTTTTCGATGTTAGGTCCAATTTTGGGAGGTTACTTCTTAGGACAATATTTAGATGAGAAGTTCAATGTTGAATCTGGATGGAAGACTGGCCTTACTTTGTTTGGTGTTTTTGCAGGTTTATACTTAGCTCTAAAAGATTTTATTACACCAAAAAATGATTAGAGATTTCATAAGGTATACAATATTAGGTGGTCTTCTTTACGGGGGCCATTATTTTTTAAATATTGTTTATCCAGATCGTGCCTTGGGCGAGAATATGATGAAGTCACATGTTTTACTTTTTTTACTTTTCGTTCAATCGCACTTCATTGGTGATTTACTTCATAAGAAGTTTGATATTTTAATAGGTCAAGTATTTATGGGGTTTAGTGTTTTTAAAATGATCCTATTGGGACTTTATATCTTTTTTTTAAAGAAAACAGGGTTAAACCCAATTTCAAACTCATTTATACTAACATTTATGGCCTCTTATTTCATCTATCTTTCAATGGATGTATACCTCACACTTAAATCACCAGCACTCAAAGATTAATGTGTTTGAAGTGTTTTTGAGAGGGTTTTACTTCCTATCTATAGAACATGGTATTCACTCATTTATATTAACTAGAGGTATTTGGTATTTATTTGAAGCGCTTTATTTTTTTTATTGTTGAGGACTTTTTGATTTCTTATTAGAAATCAACTTTGTTTAAGTTAGTATGGTTATAAAAACTAAGAAATAAGTTTACTTTTTTACTTTTCATATTAAAGAAAACGTAATATCTTTTAGAATACGAAAGTGTAATTAAATGGATTTTATGATGTTTAGTATTGTTACATCAATAAAGTCTTTTTGTTAATCTACAACATTGCTGACTCTGTGATGGGTGAAACTAAATTCATCAGCTTATTTAATGACGAATTTGAATGAATTAAGCTACCATTTTGAATTTATCGAAAAGATCAGACCAGTTCCAAATGTAGTTTTTTGTAGCGTCTTCAATAGATTTGATTATAATGGGATTTGGAGTATTCATTTTTTGGAAATGATGTACCTGACAATCGTTTAACCCATATTTGTTAAAAATAGCTGTAGCCATTGATTTTGGAATGTCGTCGTGACGACGATCTAAACTAGAAAGATATTCCTCGTAATTGTTAATCTGCTCAAGTGTTAAATCGTGATCTCTACCTTCTAAACTTTCAATAAATTCATCAATAACTAAAATCCTCATCCGATTAAGTTGATTTGATTCAAAGTGAAACTTTAAGTTGTAAAGATTGGCACTAAAAACAATGTATAAAAACCATTCAATTTGACTTGATTTGATTTTAGGACTTTGCATTAATTCAGGTACTTCATTTAAAAATTCGGCTAAAGTAGGGAATGACTTCTCAGCTAGCTCATTTAAAGTACTTACAAATACTTTTGCAACATGTTCTTCTTTAAGCCTTTTTTTTCCGAATAATAAAAATGCCATTTCAAGTTAATTTGAGTTAAGTAAATATACTTGAGAGATCAACATTAGATTCGGAATCAGTACCGTTTTTATTAACTAACCAAAGTGAATTACAATTATGATATTTTTAATTCCTTTTCTAGTTCACTTGCTTTTTTGAAAAGTAAATTATCTTCGAGTTCGTGATGGGCTTCTAAATCTTGATCAAACTCTTGAAGTTTGAAGTATAAAAAGTGAATTGAAGGATCAGCATCTTTATCAGCAGTGAAGTTGTTGGTGATTTCTTTGATTTTCCCCATGATATCTTGTGAGTCATCATGTTCTTCCTCCATCATCTCTATTGGCCGCTCGAGATTCCCAAATGTTGCTGGTTCAATTCTGGATCCGGCAGATTTACTTTCTGCTAATTTTTTAAAATAGGGAAACAAAACTTCTTCTTCTTTTACAAGATGAATTGCTAAATCGTCTGTAAATTCTTTGAATAAGGATTTAACTTGACTAATAATTTTTTGTTGTTTTGTAGATTCAAGCTTGTCTATTAATTTGAGAATAAGTGGATAGTTTGCTTTTAAATATGCATGATGAGTATTCGTTATATGGTCAACTAAATCATCTAAATTCCAGGAATTTAACATTTCAACGTATCCTTCAGACTTAATCATAATAGTTCTTGTTTGTTGTGAATTTCGTGATAATTATAATAGAATAAAATTCTTTTTTACAAAATACCTTTAATAAGTGACTAACCGTACTTAAAATTTAGTTTTTAACGGTATATTAAACTTTATTAACGTCTTGCGCACTCTCTTTTATTAATTGTAGTTTTAATTTAATTCTTTTTAATTTAAAATAGTATAGTTTTTACTGTTTAATTGAAAAGTGACAGTAAAAAAGTTAAGTCATGTTTTAAAGATTATGAGTTAAAGTCCATTGAAATTGCAGCTTTTAAAATTGTAAATGTGCAATAAGTCTAACTGAATAATATAAATTTCATTTAGTTGGAAGGATGGGAAACTTCAATTGTTAGATTCGAAATTCAATGTTCGATTCAATAGAGCTACTGAGGAAGTATTGTGGTAATGGAAGGGCATGAGATTTTTTTTTAAGTGAGTGTTAATTTTACGAATAAGAATATTTTATAACTACTATATTAATTTA
>JAQXEE010000087.1 GCA_029251005.1 Flavobacteriales bacterium
AAATCTAAACCATCTGTTAAACCAGATACAGAAACAACATCTCCTGTTAAATTTTCACAAACTTCTAATGTTGATGAAGCCAAATCAATAACGGCATCATCAGATGGTTTTGAACAACATGATCCTACGTTAATTTTTTTAGGTTCATAACAAGTTATTTCTGCGTCTTCGACAACGTGATTAACTGTAATTCCAGAAGCTTGACCACCATTAAATGAAATACTGCCAACAGTGCTATTATTAGGAGTTAAAGGTCGCATTTTCGCCCAGCCAGGAGAATTTATAGAAATGCTATATGTACCCGCAGGAACAACCCAATCTACGGGAGAAGCTGAAAGTAATTCTTCTGAACCACCAGCACCGCTAAAATTAACAGTAACCGGTGTTCCAACCGTAGCTCCTCCAGCATCTTTTAAAGTAAAAACAAAATCACCATTCCTTGTAGTAGCCCAGTCATTACCAAATGCGGCATCGACATTTGAGATAGAAGCAATACCATCAGCTATAATTAAAGAAGTATTGCCGGAAGAGGTTAACCAATTACCCACAGTTCTTGGATCGTTGATATTAGATACAGTAACATTTCCAGCTGGCGCTATCCAATAAGAAGTATTTGGATCTACTTCAAATATTTTTCCAACGCCTAATAAATTTCCACCGGCCAAAGGATCTTCATCATATAATTTATATTGATCTGAATCAGCATTTATACCGGTTAAGGTAGGTTTTGGACAACTAGAATAATCGATGCTGGCATCAGAGGTCGCAAATTCATCAATATCAACAATTACAGTATCGTGCTTAGTACGACCACAAGCATCTTTCACCTCTAACGTTACAGCAAAAGAACCAGCATCTGGCCAAGTGAATTTTCCGATCTTATTAGTAGATGTTCCTATTGGAATACCAGTTGCGGTAGTATTATTGTAGAATTTCCAGCTCCTGTCTGGCGGTGTCTGTTCTAATCCGGTTAAATTAAAGTCGAAACTAGATTCTTGACCTTCACACTTTGGATCGGGAATTATTTTAAGAATATTTGAAACTAATGAAGCCATAAAAGTTGGCATTCCCATTCCAATATGTCGTGGGTCATCAAGTGCAATCGCTTGGGGATCGTATACTCCTGCACCATCAGGATCAGATATAGTACCAATATATTCAGTCTTGTTAAATGCGTCGCCCCAAGAAGAAAAACCACCAACATATATTTTCCCATCTGGTGCTAATTGCATAGAACCACCTCTTATTGATCCAGAAGGCGTACCAATTTGTGTGGCAGCACCTAGTACACTACCCATTCCTCCCGGAGAAACAGGTAATTTGAAAATTTTAGGCCCGCTTAGCCAAGTTCCTGTACTTACAAAAACATTTTTCCCTGATGGGGAGAACTCTACGCCATATGCTTCATTGATTGGGCCCGTAGAATTTCCAAAAATAATATCACCATTTTCAGCATCAAAATCAAATAAATTAACTTGGCTACCGTAATTCATTACAAACTGGTTGTAACAACCATTGGATTTAAGCATAACAGACACGTCACCTGTGCTGTTTCCACAGACAGCAACCGAAGCAGAAGGTCCTTGATTAATTTTTTTCTCAAAGGTCATCGCTCCGTTAACTGACATTTTATAGACATGGAATTCATTATTATTCACCCCATGAAAAATAATCCAATTATCTCCAGTCGGATTTCCATTATTATCAGTAACTGGCAAAATCATTTGACCACCACTAACATTCGGAAGATCAAATTGCTGAGAAGAAGCAATTGTAATATTGTTCCCAGAAGTTCCGTTTACAGTTACTTTAGTATATGATGGAGGCGGACTTGTACAAGACCCAGCATTCCCCATTGGAACAGAGATGATATAATATTCGTTTGTAGATCCTGGAATTTTAATTATTTGACTTCCTTGAGCAAGGTGATAATTTGACCCATCAGGTAACACGCCTCTCTTATTTAAATCAGAGTCGTAAATATCCTTACCAGCTACAGCAAACAAGAATTCACCATCTCCATTACTAATTGTGGAAAATGCCTCTAGTTCAGCATTAGCCCCATCCATACCAACATCGCTAAATCCATCTGTTAGCGTAGGTGGGTCCGTAGAAAAGTCTAAGCCTATACCTTGACCCATATACCAAGTATTGGCTTCTCCTTGACCAATAGAGCTAAGTGAGAATATTGTCAAACAAATGCATATTATTATCTTTTTCATCCTTGAAATTTCAAATCTATGTGTATAACAATCAATACCTTTAATTGTTACACAAATTGTAATTTATAAAAATACATTTTTACAAAAGTTGAATGGACAAAATAATGACAAATTATTGAAAATAGTAATGGGGAAAACCGTTTTAAATAAATTTGACAAAACCTCTTTGATAATGTACGATTTGAGATGATAAAATCATAATTAAAATGGTATTAGGAACATTATTTCGCTTAATCAACCAAGGTTTTTTTTAAATTTTAAGACGGGCATTTGCCACTACAGCCTGGTCAACAAACTGTTTGTTAATATATTTGAAATAACCAGCAGAACCTATCATTGCAGCATTATCAGTGCAAAATTCAAAATCAGGAATAAAGACTTTCCAACCTCTTTTTTTCTTTTCTAATAATCTACTCCTTAATTCAGAATTAGCCGAAACACCACCAGCAATCGCAACATTTTTAATACCTGTTTTCTTTGAAGCCAATTCTAATTTTTTCATCAATATATCTACGATAGTCTTTTGAACTGAAGCAGATATATCATTTAAGTTATTTAAAACAAAATTTTCATCTCGTCTGACCTCTTTTTGTAAAAATCTTAAAACATTTGTTTTTAAACCACTAAAACTAAACTCCAATTCACCCACTTTAGGATGCGAAAACGAGTACGCTTCCGGATTACCTTCTCTTGCGTATTTATCAATTAAAGGACCCCCAGGGTATGGTAATTCCATTATTTTAGAAATCTTATCAAAAGCTTCACCAGCAGCGTCATCAATTGTTTCGCCAATCACTTCCATTTCTAATGCTGATTTAACAACAACTAGTTGGGTATGGCCACCGGATACGGTTAAACACAAAAAAGGAAAATCTGGAGTCCCATTTTCATCATCAATCATGTGCGCTAAAATATGCGCTTCCATATGGTTTACTTCAATTAAAGGAATTCCCAATGCTAAACCAAGCGATTTAGCAAACGAAACACCAACTAGTAAAGATCCCAATAACCCAGGTCCTCTTGTGAAAGCTACAGCATCTAAATCCGATATTTTTAAACCCGATTTTTTAATTGCAGCATCTACAACAGGTATGATGTTTTTTTGGTGAGCTCTCGAAGCCAACTCGGGCACAACACCGCCAAACTCTTCATGAATCTTTTGGGTCGCAACCTCATTACTCAAGACGACTCTACCTTTTAAAACAGCGGCAGAAGTATCATCACAAGATGATTCAATAGCTAAAATGACAGGTTCTTTATTCAATCTAATACAATTATGAATTCCAAATTTCCCAAGCTTTTTCAGCTTGTAGTTTTAACATACCTAATCCATTTTGGGTATTTGCACCTTGCTCCGCACCTTTCTTCATAAAAAGGGTTTCACCTGGATTGTATATCAAATCGTAAAGCAGGTTATCTTCGGATAAATGCTCGTAAGGAATATCAGGACAAACATCAACTTCTGGATGCATTCCAAGTGGTGTTGAGTTAACGATAACAGGAAAGTTTTTTACAGCAACATCGTTTAGTTCATCGTAAGATTTTTCAGATTCACTTTCTGGATTTCGAGAAACATACAAAACATCTAACCCAATATTTTTCAAAACATACTCAACAGCTTTAGCAGCTCCACCAGTACCTAATATCAACGCTTTATAGTGATTCATCTTAAGCAAAGGCTTAAGTGTTTCTTTAAACCCATATATATCAGTATTATATCCTTTAAGCTTAACACCTTCGGCAGTTCTAATTACTTTTATTGTATTCACAGCACCAATTTCACGAGCTTCGTCATCCAATTCATCCAAAAAAGGAATGATTTGTTCTTTGTAAGGGATCGTTACATTTAAACCAACAATCTCAGGATTGTTCTTAATAACATCCGTAAAATCTTCTATCGTTGGGATTTCAAAATTCTCGTAAGTAAAGCCTTTAATATTTTCATTTTTAAATTTTTCACCAAAATATTTTGCTGAAAACGAATGTGTTAATGGGTATCCCAGTAACCCTAATTTCTTATTGCTCATTTTTAAACTTATTTCCAATAATTTCTAATCCATATACGATTGCAAAACCTAAAACAGCAAAACCTATTGCGTAAGGTAAAAAGCTTTCCATCTTATACATTAGCTCAAATGAATTGGGGCTCAAATTCCCTGTTACGGTAGGAATTATTTCACCTTCAGAGTTTATTCTTGTATCCAATACCTCTTTCCAAGGCCAAATTTTATTTAATGACCCAATCATGAAACCTGTTAAAGTTGCCAACGTTAATTTCTCATGTTTTTTAAATAGCCATGAAAGCACTCTCGAAAACGTAAGTAAGCCAACTAAACAGCCAATCGCAAAAATACCAATTGGTAGACCAACAGTAATTAATTCACTATATTCACCAGCTTTGATTACCTCTATTAAATTTTTAATTCCTCCAATAACCGGTTTGTAAGCTCCCAAAAGAACTAAAATAAAACTTCCTGAAATACCTGGTAAAATCATTGCCGAAATAGCAAGTGCACCTGCAAAAAACAAAAAGAAAACACTATTGGAATCTTCTGACACACTTGCTATAGTTATATAATATGCTAATGCGCCGCCCAATAGTATGCCAATTATATCTTTAAACGTCCAACCTTTAACTTGTTTTGCAATATAAATTATTGACGCGATTATTAACCCGAAAAAGAAACTCCACAATCCAATTTTCTCACCTGTTTGCCCCTCTTGCTCTAGTATTCCTGAAATTAAACTAGCAAGGGATATAATGCTTGTAAATATACCAGTAAATAATGCCAATAAAAACTGACCGTTAATTCGTCTCCAAACAGCAACTAATCCATCAGATTTGATCGCTTTAAAGTTTTCTATATTGAACGCTTTTATTGTATCCAACAACTCTTCATATATTCCCGAAATAAATGCAATTGTACCACCTGAAACTCCAGGCACTACGTCTGCTGCACCCATCGCCATTCCTCGGAAATAAATCCCAAGCAAACCTACTACATTTCTTTTTTTTGCTTCCATTTAAATAAACTAAAAGCCATCTCAATAATGAGACGGCTTTAATATTTCTAAAAAAATACTTTTCTAATATCGGTCCATTTCTGGGTCAATTTCATCAGCCCATGCTAAAATGCCACCTTCAAGATTTGATAAATTATCATATCCGAAGTTTTGCTCTAAAGCACTAATAACATTCGCTGATCTTTTTCCACTTTTACAGTGAATAATTACGGGCTTATCTTTTGGGATTTCTTGATATCTTGTCATTATTTGACTCATAGGGATTTCGAGTCCTCCCAATGAACAAATATCAAATTCGTTTTGCTCTCTAACATCAACCAAAACAAAATCTTCTTTATTATCTATTTTATCTTTTAATTCATCTACTGAAACTTCTTGCATAGTTGTTTATTTTATTGAAAAAAATAATTAATCTAAATATAAATCAATCAAGTCTAATACGTTTTGATTATTTTTTGCTTCTGGGTAGTATATAAAAACTCTTTCATAATCTTTATAATCTATTGTTAAAGCCAGTTCAAATGTCTGATAAGCCATTTGAAATTTGCCTATTTTTAAAAGAAAAGCAACTTTGTAATAAAGCAATATTGAATTATTTGAAAACCTTTCACTTCCATCATCAATTGCTTCTTTTAAAAAATTCTGATCTAAGTGCCGCTCAATTAAGAGCAAATAATCCATATATAATGAAATATCTGTTTGATCAAGTTCAACGGCGCTTTTCATAGAATTCAAACTATCTTCTATATAGCCAAGCTTCTCTTCAATTTCCGAAGCTGTGTACCAAAAATCAGGATCGGTGTTTTCTAATTCAAGTGCTTTTTTTATCGACGCATAAGCTTCATTTGATCTTCCTAAACCATCTAAACAAATAGAAATTCCAAGCCATGCCTCTGGGTATTCTTCATTTTCACTCAAGGCTTTTTTGTAGAATGCCATTGCCTGGTCAAAATCTTTCAATCGTTCATAACACTCACCAATATACCCATAGGTCATAAAACTTGGTGACTCAAATTCATAAGACTCCATATAAACTGCAATGGCAGCCTCAAAATCACCTGAACTTGCTAGTGCGTTAGCCTTGTTAAAATAAGCAGAAGAAAATTCTGGATTTATCGCTAGAGCATAATCATAACAATCGGCAGCTTTTGCCCACTCTTCTAATTTACAATGTGCTCCAGCTAAATTAAACCAAAGCGACTCTGAATACGGAGATAAATCAATAAGTTGATTGTAAAATTGAATGGCTTCAGCAAAAGAAGTCATACATTCAAAACACATATTTAATTCGAATAATGCAGATTCGTGGTTTGGATTTTCTCTCAAACAATTTTTGTAATACTTAATTGCTTCATCATATTCTAAATTTCTCTGGTATTCAGATGCTATAAAATAATATACTTCATCTCTAAACTCTGCATGTTCCAATGAGGTTTTAAAACACTTTATTGCCTTATCTGTCATTTTCAACTTGCTTAAGACAGTACCCTTAACGATTAATAAATCGATATTGTAAGGTTCGAACAACTCAACTTCTTCAATGAGCTTTAAAGACTCTTTGTATTTAAGATTACCAACTAGTACATGAGCCTTTAATATTTTTAATTCCGAATTAGTAGGATGTAAATTAAGTGCATAATCTACAACATCTTGCGACTGTTCAAACTCACCTCTCAATAAAAAGTATTCAACGATGTCTTTTAACTCCTCACTATCAAAGTAATATTGCTCCTGGTTTTTAACCATACTATTAAATCGATTCACAGCTGTGATTACTTCTCTGTGATTATCTGAAGGTTCAAAAAATTCCATAATTTAAGCTATGCCTTTAAATTTGTTCAAATATTGTGTATGAAGCAAACAACTTCAACTATTATTATTCACAAATTCGAGTTCAAAATTTTTAAAACCCATGAAAAACACTAGAATACAGTAAGTTACAAGCTAATAACTTTTATAGTTGAAAACTTGAATATTTTCTAAGGTATCTTTTTATTATTTTTCGGTAATTATAAAATAAACACTGTGACATTAATAAAATCGATTTCTGGAATAAGAGGTACTATTGGAGGCAAGCCTGGAGAAGGTTTAAGTCCATTAGACGTAGTTAAATTTACAAGCGCCTACGGTGAGTGGATTAAAAAACAATCATCGGGGAAAATCAAAATCGTAATTGGTAGAGATGCTAGAATAAGCGGTTTAATGATTGAAAACTTAGTTACTTCTACTCTAATAGGTTTGGGTATCGATGTTATCAACTTAGGATTATCTACTACTCCAACTGTTGAAATTGCTGTTCCTTTAGAAAATGCACATGGAGGAATAATTTTAACGGCATCTCACAATCCTAAACAATGGAATGCATTAAAGCTTTTAAATGGAAAAGGTGAATTCATATCAAGTGAAGATGGACAAGAACTTTTAATAATTGCTGATCAAGAAGATTTCAATTATGCTGATGTTGACGATTTAGGAGTCATTGTAAAAAATGATACATATTTTGATACTCATATCAAAGAGATATTGAATCACGAGTTAGTAGATGTTGACTCGATTAAAACTGCGAAGTTTAAAGTTGCTATCGATGCTGTTAATTCAACCGGAGGACTTTGCCTTCCTCCACTACTAAGAGCTTTAGGAGTTGAAGATATTCATGAGTTATATTGCGAGCCAAATGGTCAGTTTCCGCACAATCCAGAGCCTTTACCAGAAAATTTAACTGAAATTTCAAAAACTGTTGTTGAGAATAAAGCCGATATAGGAATTGTTGTTGACCCTGATGTGGATCGTTTAGCTTTAGTTTGTGAAGATGGAAGTATGTTTGGCGAGGAATACACTTTAGTTGCTGTGGCCGATTACGTATTATCTAAACGAAAAGGAAATACCGTTTCTAATATGTCAAGCACCAGAGCATTAAGAGACATTACCGAAAAAGCCGGGGGTGAATATTTCGCGTCCGCAGTTGGTGAGGTAAACGTTGTAAATCAAATGAAAGCAAAGAATGCTGTTATTGGCGGAGAAGGCAATGGTGGTGTTATTTTTCCTGACTTACATTATGGTCGTGATTCATTAATTGGGATTGCATTGGTTTTGTCTCACATGGCGCAAACTGGTAAGTCTGCAAAAACTTTAAGAAACAGTTACCCACAATACCATATCAGCAAGAATAAAATTGAATTAACACCAGAAATTGATGTTGATTTGATTCTTGAAAAAATGGGAGAAAAATATGCAAACGAAAATGTTAACACCATCGATGGTGTTAAAATTGATTTTGCTGAAGAATGGGTTCACTTGAGAAAATCAAATACTGAACCTATCATTCGAATATATTCAGAAAGTGCAAATGAAGAAAAAGCTGAACAATTGGCTAAAAAAATCATTTCTGAAATAAAAGAAATTATCGCATAGTTTAATTTAGCATGCAAAAAATATATCTGGATAACGCTGCAGCAACTCCCTTATCCAAGGAAGTACTGAGTGTTATGCTTGAATCCCTACAAAATAATATTGGGAACCCTTCTTCTATCCATTCATTTGGCAGAAGTGTTCGAGCTAAAATAGAAATGGCGCGGAAAAACATTGCAAATGCAATAAAAGCTCAATCAAGTGAAATTATTTTCACATCGGGAGGAACCGAGGCCAATAACATGGTTTTTAATTGTGCCGTTAAAGATCTTCAAATTAAAAGAATAATCACTTGTAAAACGGAACACTCAGCGGTTTTAAATCCTGTATTCAAACTTCCTCAAGGTGTTGAATTCGAATATGTTGATATATCCGACTGCGGAATAATAAACTTAGCACATTTAGAGAAACTCTTATCCCAATCTGAGAAGAAGACATTAGTGTCAATTATGCACATCAATAATGAAACTGGATTAATTAGTCCAATTTCGGTAATAAACGAAATCTGTAAAAGAAATAAAGCTTTATTTCATTCTGATACGGTTCAAAGCATTGCATACTTTGACTTTAATTTAAAAGAAATTGATATTGATTTCGTGACTTGCTCTGGTCATAAGTTTCACGGACCTAAAGGAATTGGGTTTTTATACGTTAATCAAAAGCATATCATTACTCCTTTTATTAACGGAGGAAGCCAAGAAAAAGGACTTAGAGGTGGTACTGAAAATGTCTCGTCAATTTTGGGTATGGAAAAAGCATTACTGACGATTAAGGCTGATTTACCAGAAATTATAAAACATTTACAATATTTAAAATCTGAATTACTTTTTCAGCTAAAATCAGAAGGGTTAGAATATAAGATTAATGGAGACGAATTTAACTCATCTCCTGCTATTATTAACATATCTTTTAAAACCGAAAAAGATGTTTCGATGTTACTTTTTAACTTGGACCTCGAAGGAATTGCCATAAGTGGTGGAAGCGCATGTACTTCCGGTAGTAACAAAGGCTCACATGTTTTAAAGGCAATGGGTGTTTCGATGAATAATCCTGCAATTAGAATTTCATTTTCTAAGTACAATACAGCGTTTGATATAAACCGCTTAGTTACCGTATTAAAAAAACTCTTGACAAAAAAAGTATGAAAGAAAAAGCGATTGAACTAATCAATAAAGCGCATTCATCAGACCCTAAAGGAGAGGCATTAGTTTATTCAAATCAATGTTTTGAATGGTTAGCGAAAATTAATTCTAACTATACAGAAGAACAAGAAATGGCTGCTAGATGTCAGCACTTTAAAAGATGGGAAATACCTAGAAGCGATTTCCCAATTGGAAAAAAAGGTTATTATCAATGGAGAATTGGATTATACCAATACCAAGCAGATAAAGCTGGAGAAGTATTGGAGTCTGTAGGCTATTCAGTTGACTTTGTGTCTAGGGTAAAGTCAATGATTTCAAAGAGAGACTTAAGAAATGACGCTAACTCTCAACTTATTGAAGATGTTGCTTGTTTAGTTTTTTTGAATTATCATATCCATCCTTTTGCTTCATCAAAAGATTACACTGAAGAAAAATGGATTAAAATAATTCAGAAAACTTGGGGTAAAATGTCAGATAAAGCACATAAATTTGCTTTAGAAATTAATTACGATGCCTCTATTTTAAATTTAATTAAGAAAGCACTTGCATAAAATCAAATCATGATTCAACGAAAACAATCTTTATACTTATTACTTGCTGCAGGAATACAAACTTATTTTGCTTTTGGAACATATTTTAAATACACTGCTGATGGTATTAAATTTTCATTAACGGGTTCGGGAACAATCAATTTTGAGAACGAACAAATTCAAGGAAATGATAAAACCTTGATTTTATCATTAATAGTAGCTGCTTTGGCAATTGTTTCAATTTTCATGTTTAAGAAAAGGAAGCAACAACAAAAAATAACGAAGATTGGTGTATTGTTTACGTTTGTAGAAATGATTTTTTTAGTAATGTCTTACTTAAACATTCAAGACCTAAATCCTACTTCTATATCATTCGGGATTCCACTTTTCATATTACCAATATCTACTGTTTTATTTTTGTTAGCTGGTGAGGCAATAAAAAAAGACGACGATTTGGTCAAATCTGTAGACCGAATCAGATAAAAGGTTTTTTAAAAATTGTGCTAACATAATTTTGTGAATTTTATTAGTGCTTTAAAAAGATTAATTTTCATAAAAAATCAACAATTTATACTTTCAGTCAGGAATTTATTCATATTATTGCAGAAGAAATCTTTCAGCAAATTCTTGTAGATAAATTTCCTCAATTTTTTTCATTTGAAATTTTCACCCAACAAATATTTATATGTATAGCATTTTGGATTTAAACAAAAAGCTTGTTGCTGACCTTCGTCAGATTGCAACTGTTTTGGAAGTTAAAGGAACAGAAAAACTAAAAAAGGCCGAATTAGTTGAGTCTATTTTAGATGTACAAAACAAACAAAAAAATTCCGACAACACCGGTTCTGAACAAGATGAAATTCAAAAAAGAAAAAGAGTTCGTGTAAAAAAAGAAGGTGCTAAAAGTACAAAAGAAGATCATTCTAGAACAGCAACACTTTCCCCTATTCAAAAAGAAGAAATTCAGGTAGTAGCGGAAGAAAAACCAGCTGAGAAGTATGTCGAAAAAGCAGAGTCAAAGGCTGTTCAAAGAAATTCTGAGAGAACTGCAAGACATGACCGAAAAGATAACGATCGCACCATTAGAACCGAAAGAACTGCTAGAGCTGAGCGACCTGAAAGAAAGGGACGTAATGATCGTGTAGAAAGAACTGAAAGGCCAGAGAGAGCTGAAAACAAACCGGAAAGAAGAGACGATAAACGAAGAGAAGACAGACCGACACCAAACGAAAACAGGAGACAATCCGAACCAGCATACAATTTTGATGGAATTGTAGATAGTGAAGGGGTTTTAGAAACGATGCCTGATGGTTATGGTTTCTTAAGATCATCTGATTTTAACTACCTATCTTCTCCAGATGATATTTATGTATCTCAAACCCAAATTAAATTATTTGGGTTAAAAACTGGAGATACAGTTATTGGAACAATTAGACCTCCGAAAGAAGGAGAAAAATACTTCCCGCTTGTTAAGGTGAAAGAAATAAATGGAAGAGAACCTGATGTTGTTAGAGACAGAGTTCCTTTCGACTACCTTACTCCCCTTTTCCCAGAAGAAAAGTTCACTTTAGTAAAAGGAACAAAGCAGTCTATCTCAATGAGAATTTTAGATATGTTTGCCCCAATTGGTAAAGGCCAAAGAGGATTAATCGTATCTCAGCCTAAATCAGGTAAAACAATGTTATTAAAGGAAGTAGCAAATTCTATCGCTGAAAATCATCCTGAAGTTTACATGATTGTCTTATTAATTGATGAAAGACCTGAAGAAGTTACAGATATGGCAAGATCAGTAAATGCTGAAGTTGTTGCTTCTACATTTGATGAGCCAGCTGATAAGCATGTTAAAGTTGCCAATCTTGTTTTAGAGAAAGCAAAAAGAATGACAGAATGTGGTCATGATGTTGTAATTCTTTTAGATTCCATAACCCGTTTAGCTAGAGCATACAATACAGTTTCACCAGCATCTGGAAAAGTACTTTCTGGAGGAGTTGACGCCAATGCATTACACAAGCCAAAAAGGTTTTTTGGAGCTGCTCGTAATATTGAAAACGGTGGTTCTTTAACAATCTTAGCTACTGCTTTAGTTGATACAGGTTCTAAAATGGATGAAGTAATCTTTGAAGAATTTAAAGGTACTGGAAATATGGAACTTCAATTAGATAGAAAGTTAGCGAATAAGCGCTTATATCCAGCAATAGATCTCAATTTATCATCAACCAGAAGAGATGACATGTTAATCGCACCACATGCAATTAAGAGGATATGGGGATTAAGAAAATTTTTAGCTGATATGACTCCACAGGAAGCAATGGAGTTTTTACAAGAAAGAGTACGTCATACTAAAAACAACGATGAATTCTTAATTTCGATGAATTCTTAATTTTTTTTTACAAAATTTTGTTAAAAGGTTGTTTCGAAAGATCCAACCTTTTTTATTTTTAATAAGTTAAATTTGATTTGAACTATTCAAATTATCTATGAAAAAGTTAAAGTTAATTCCTGCAGTAGTATTTGTTCTTTTAGTTATTACCTACCTATCTATTTATTCGGCGTACAATGATGATTCTATTTATGAAGGCATAGAAACTAAAGACTTGGTTGATTATGCACAACTTGAAGAAGTTGACCAAATTAAAATTATTGGATTGCCGCAAGACAGTGTTGTTGTAAAATCTGACTTTACAGATAAAGGGAAGGAGATACTATCAAATATTGATAAAACAACCTACATCGCATTTCAAAACATAAGTAGTCAAATGGCTGCCGTAAGTGAACAACTATATTATTTAAAGAGATTAATTCTATTGCTTTTTTTGTTTACAACAACAATGGTTGCGTTCAAGCATAAATTCAAATTCAATGTTACATTTCAAAAAGCTCTTTTCGAAAATGTCAAAACAAGCTTACTCTTTGTATTATTTGCAATAACTTCCTTATTGATAACACAGTCAGTTTTGGGTACTGTAAGATCAGGTGGACAAATGGTGCAAATATTCTTGAGTGATGGTGTAAAAACGCTAAAGTATGCACTTTTGTATTCTGTATTCATTTCAGCATTTATCTACTTTCACCCTCAAAATATTCATTGGTACAAAAAAAGAATAGCACGTAAGCAAGCTAAATTAGACGCGTAATATTATTCCGCACCATCTTAAACCCCGTTAATCGAAGATTTTAATAGTTTAAACTATTATTTAGACGTATTAAACCTTTTTGGTGGGGAAAAAAATTATATATTGCGGTGTGAAAGAAAATGAGATTTTCAACAACACTAAAAGGACTGCTATGGATAACAATGAAAATAGAGAAAGAAGGGACGAAATTTTTTCAAAAGCTGTAAGAGCAGGAAAAAGAACTTATTTCTTTGATGTAAAAGCAACAAAAGCTGATGATTATTATATAACTGTCACTGAAAGTAAAAAAAAGTTTTCGGAGGACGGGAAATTCCATTTCGAAAAACATAAATTATTCCTTTACAAAGAAGACTTTGAAAAGTTTGCTGTAGGCTTGTATGAAGCGATCGATTATATTCAAAAAGAAAAAGGAGTTTACGAAGGTTATGAAGAATCTCAAGAAGTAAAAGAAACAACTTCTAAATACTCAACTAAAGTTAAATTTGACGATTTAGGATAATTAACTCAATAAAATACTTTAAGCTATCCCGTACACCGAGATAGCTTTTTTTATGTCTAAATTTGTATCATGTCAGCTATAATGAATTTCGCAATATTTCCAATTGATAAGGGTGATCACATTGGGGAATATGTAAGTAAAGTTGTTGAACACATAAAAGGTACAGGCTTAAGTTTTGAATTCACCCCTATGGGAACTATAATCGAGGCTTCAACTGTACCGGAACTTTTAAAGGTAGTTGAAAAAGCATACGAAATTATGGATCCAATATCAGATCGTATTTACTGTGTAATGAATATGGATTACAACAAGAATAAAACCAATTTGATTAAATCAAAAAGAAAGTCGGTTGAGAAAAGAGTTGGTAAGCTTTAACAATGTTTTTCATACTATCTAAAATATTAGCCTTCCTCCTTTCTCCATTCACATATTTGGTAGGCTTACTAACTTGGGTGTACTTTACTAAAAATCCAATAAAAAGAAAGAAACTACTAATAGCCAGTATTTCACTTGTTTTTATTTTTGGAAACAACTTTATTCTCGATGAAGCTATCCGACTTTGGGAAAAACCTTTAAGCGAAACAAGAGCTGATAAATATGATATCGCAATTGTTTTAGGAGGAATGATTATTTACGATGCAAAAAATGACATTACAAGATTTAATAGTAGTGTAGACCGACTATTACAAGCATTGCCGAAAATTAAAAAAGGAGAAATTAAACACTTACTATTTACAGGAGGAAGTGGCGATATTTATCACCCTGAAAACAAGGAAGGAATCCTACTCGCTAGATACCTAGATGAAGCCGGAATAAAGATAGATAGCCTTTTAATCGAAAACGAATCTCGAAACACGTATGAAAATGCACTGTTTTCAAGAAAGTTATTGCAAACCAAGTTTAAAGATTTATCCAATAAAAAAATCCTATTAATTACTTCTGCAGGTCACATGAGAAGAAGCTTAGCTTGTTTTAAAAAGCAAGGATTATCACCGGATTACTTATGTTCTAACAGAATAGCTGGACCGCGTAAGTTTGAATTTGAATATTGTTTCATACCAGGTGCACATGTTTTTAGTGGCTGGACACATTTAACGCATGAAGTTTTAGGATATTGGGCTTACAAATTGACGGGTAAGATATAAAAAAAGCTACCCTATTAAGGCAGCTTTTAATTATTTCTATTTTAATCTTAATTACTTTATCAAAGCACCATTTGGTGCAACTCCAACCGAATAATGTGTGATAGAATCTCCATCAGCCGAGTACCTTCCAACAACACCATCAGAAGAAAAACCTTTCGCATCAAAAGTTAAAATATTTCCTGAAGCAGGATCAACTTCAACTCCGTAAAAATTTCCAGGAATCAATACTTCTTCATTTATATAATCACCATTAATTCCAACTCTGTAAACTCCATCACCCTTATAATAATAAATGATATCACCAGATTCATTAATTGTTATTTTAGAAATAGACTCACCTACTTCTCCAACAATTAAAGTATCCTTTGCGACTCCATTTTCAACGTTTAATTTAACAAATGCAGGCGCTTTATCAGCACCATTATCATATTGTCCGTTTCCAGCACAACTAACCCAAACATCACCATTTTTATCTTCTACGAAATCTGTTGGTTTATCCCAAGCATTTACATTCGTTACCGATAAGTCAGATGGATTTATAATAGCAACCACTGAATCAACCATAGTCGTAAATAAATCGCCATCCCAATGTCCAGTACAGCCTACAAGAATTTTACCTCCTGAAGCAAATATCCCTTCAGGTCCAGTTGCAACCTGAATAGTATCTGTTACAGCATTTGATGAGTTAATCACAAAAACCTTTCCTTCTGATGTCCCATTTGAAATAAAACCTTTCTCACCTTCAAATGCAATGTACCTTGGATAAGAAAGCACTATTGTTTTCTCTTGTTTAAAAGTAGATAAATTCACAACCTGTACTTCACCACTACCGTTAGCAACAACATAGCCTTTTTCTCCGTTTATCGCGAACGATTGGACCACACTACCAGCAGGTACATCACAGTTTGCATCTTCATAAATAAAGTTTCTCACTTCGTTTGTCGTCAAATCTATATGAGATAGAGAACCTGTTCCATTAAAAGATCCTTCGTTTATAACAACAGCTCCAGATGAGAAATTAAACGGTTTTGAACATGACTCTTTATCTTTTTCATCATCTTTACAAGATGATAATAATAGTGTCCCTGCAAATAAATAAATAATTGACTTTTTCATAATTAACTAAAATTTAATAGTAACGTAAAGTAATAAGATCTCCCAGGCATTGGTCGATTACTTACCCCTTCATAAAATTGATTTGATAAGTTTAAAATTGAAAATTTTGAATAGATTGAAAACGGCTTAACATTCCATTTTTTCATTAAATGTAAATCTTGTAAGTAATAAGAAGCTAATGCTTTTCGCTCAACGTTATCCGTCGTAGTGTGTCTTATAGAATAATAGTTAAAAACATAGTTTCCAGTAAAACCTTTGTAAACAAGGCTAATTCGATTTTTAGATTTATTCATTGGAACATATGTTAATTGATTTCCAATTGAGGGATCATTCGGAAGCTCACTCTCAAGAGTAGTTACCTTTGTAAGCGAATAATGAGACATGAAGTTAAGTTTTACCTCATTTAAAGAAAAATTAACTTCTAGCGAAGCCTCTCCTCCTTGAGCATTCACTTTCTTAAGGTTTTCTACAGCCCAATATTCACCGGCATCCCTCCATTGTATCCAGTCATTAACAATTGAATTATAAACTTCTCCAAATAGTGTAAATTCTAATTTTTTAATCATAACAGAGTAACCAACCGACTGTTCAATATTCCAGCCCTTTTCTGGCTTTAGGTTTTCATCCCCCCCCTTTGGCCAAAATAAATCGTCAAAATTTCCAACTCTAAAATGTGATCCGCCACTACCTTTAAAAACAAATTGTCTCATGCTAAAATGGTATGCTATAACTCCACCAGGAAACACGGTATTTGGGCGCCATATTTTATTTAAAACACCTGTTCCACTTATTTTCAATCGTTCTTTAAACAATCGTTTTTCAATTCTCGATTTTGTTAAACTTACAACTCTGCGCTTCACATCTTCAAACTGATTGTTGTGTGCATTTTGAAACTGTATTTCGCTTAAATACTCAAAATACCAATCCTTTAAATTATGTTTCGCGCTAACATTAAAATGATTGTTGTTCAAAACATAAAATGTGTTTATAGCAAACAAAGAATCATTATATAAAAATCGCTCATGATTAATTCCATAAAATCCTTTAATTCTAACTTTTTTAATAGGAGTATAAAAGTTAAAAACCGACCTTATGCTTGAGTCTCGGTAAAACGCGACCGAAGGTTTTGAATCTGCAAATATTTTAGGAGATTCAACTTTTTTAGTGGAAAACCATGTATGGTTTTCAAACTTGATTTTTTTATTTCTCCAGCCCGTTGAAAAAATAAGATTCCCATTGTAGTAAGCCGCGTTTTCTTGCACCTCATTTGGTGTCCCAATTCTTTTATGATTTTTATATTTAAAATCATTTACTGCCGATAAAAAAGAACTTTTCACCTGAAACGTAAAACCTTTTATCAACCCTCCTGTTTTAAACTGATTACCTAGATAGCCAAAGCTTCCAATTTCAGAACCTATTTGAAAATGAAATGTATCCTTCCAGTTTAATTCATTGTCCATAGCTATTACTCCACCGATGGAAACATCATTTAAATCTGAAACACTATTTCCTTTGTAAACACTTATATTATCGACAACTCCAGATTGAATACCTCCAAAGTCCGTCATCCCTAATGTTAAATTGTTAATAGATAAACCATTCCATTTCACATTAGTTTTATTGGATGAATAACCTCTAATGCTTACGCTGCTAGTAGCTCCTTTACCACCTTGATTGTTAACCTGTACTGATGAACAATTTGTAAGTAATTCAGCAACCGTCAAAAACGGTTCTTGAACAATTACAGAACCAAATTCTTCAACATTTTTAAACTGAGTTGGTACCACAGCAATAGTACTTAACCTTAGGGTGTCTAAGGTTTGTGCCGAGGCGTTTAAAAGGCATAATGCCGTTAATATGTATAACAGTGTTCGTTTCAAGTTTTTATCTCTTACACTCCTGACCCCGGAAGTGGAAATAAATAACGAATTTTGGCAGGTCTCCTGACTTCTCTCTATTTAGCGCCTTCCCGTTTTCACAGTGGCAAATGAATGCTAAATATTTAAAGAGTTACAGTAGCGGGCACTGTTACAGAATTTCACTGTATTCCCTATTAATCTAAATTCTTAGAATTTAAAACCATAATTCGATTGCAAAGATGCGTCAGAATATTCACTACAACAAATTTATTTTATAAAGAGACTAAAAAATTTATGGTGTCAATTTTATCTGCATAATCCCAAACCTTTGGCTTTTGAGCCTCACCAAAGTCAACAGCATCTTTAATTTTATTGGAAACAACACATTGAATACTTTCCTTATTTAATTCAATATAGGACTCAATTTCTTCCATAGACTCAAACCGCTCAAAAAACGTGACACTGATTGGCGATTGTAAATTATTATCCTCTTTTAACATAAACGTACCGCCATCCAAAAACGGATTACTGTTAATTAAGTAAATTGATTTGTTATAATCAACGTTATTATGATATTTTCCGTTTTCAACCAACGGCTTATCATGTTTAGATAACTCATCCATAAGCGGAGTTATATCAAAATCTTTTAGCAATAAAAACTTCGAAACATTTCTACATCCTAGTCCATAATAAGCAAACAAATCATGCGCTAATGCCTCTAATTGCTGAGGTGTTTCATCACCCGTTAATACAGCAACTGATGTTCTTGATTTTCGAATAATGTTAGGATACTTCCCAAAATACTGCTCAAAATAACGCGCTGAATTATCACTACCTGTGGCAATTACAGCATCATATTTTGCTCTAGGAGAATCTAAAATTTCAACCTTACCTTCAAACGAACCATCAATTTCAACTAACAAGTCAACAATTGCAGGCATTAATTGCTCATCAACCGAACTCGTTTTAGCAACTACCTTATGACCCGAAATTAATACACTTAAAAGATCGTGAAAACCAACTGCAGGAATATTCCCGGCCATAATCACCCCTACTTCTTTCGCTTCCTTTACAGCCTCAATTTGCACACTATACTTTGACGTCCACTCCTTTAAATCAGCTTCGTTTAGCATCAAAACAATTCCATTCAAGGCCTTGTTCACCATCTCGCTTGTAAACCAACCGTTTTTAAATCCAGCTTTTTTAGTTTGTAATAAAAGGTTAATCTGGTTTTTACTCAAACCTTCATATTCACCATCTTTACGATCAATTGCCGCTTTAATTTGATTTCCTAATTCTACAAATGATTCAATTCTTGATGCTAACATAATATTTAGTGTAATTTTGCAAAATTACGAATTGAAAATTCAAAACAAACATTAAAAATAGAATTTGATCAAATGAAAAAAATATTTTTTGCTTTAAGCATCATATCCTTAATCACTATTCAATGCAAACACAAGGAAAAATCAAGCAATATCAGCACTAGAGAAGAATTAGTATTAACCGGAAACCCCAGTGTTTCAAAGAGTTTTAATGTTGAATTAAAAGGATACACAACAGGTGTTATTGAAGACAAAACAGGATTAGACGGATGTACCTTCCTTATTAAAGTAAATGATTCAACGACTTATGAGCCGGTTAATCTACCTGAAGCGTTTAAAAAAGGTGCAACTAAAGTTTATTTTAAATATGCACTGTCTCGAGCACCATCTATATGCATGGTTGGACAAACAGTATCCATTAAAGAAATGAACTTGTTAAAATAGCGGCGCATTATTGAGCTATTCTCACGAATAATAAGCGTGTTAGCTAAACACTTAGAAAGCTTAGTAACTTCGAAAGTATGAAATTATTCAAGAGAAAGAAAAAAAGAGGTTGGATTCGGAAATCATTAAACATCATAGGTTTAACAGTCCTTTTCTTTCTAAGCATTCCTCAATCGTTTGATCTTCCCGTTGAAGGAATGAAGATCAACGATTTTAACCACGAAAGCTATTGGTATTACCCCTGGGGGAAATCAGGAACGCACAAAGGCGTAGATATCTTCGCTAAAACAGGAACAAAGGTTAACGCGTCCGTACGAGGATTTACATTCGCAACAGGTTCCGGCGGAATGTCTGGTAAATTTGTAATAGTACTAGGTCCAAAATTACGATTCCATTATTTCGCACATTTAAACAGCATTAAGACAACTATTGGATCTTGGAATAACATAGGTGATCAAATTGGAACTGTAGGCGCAACTGGTAACGCAAAAGGCAAACCAGCACACTTACATTACTCCATTGTCTCATGGGTTCCTAACTTTTGGAGAATTGACTTTGATCCACAAGGTTGGAAAAAAATGTTTTTCCTTAACCCAACTGATTACATAATGGATAGCTATGACAAATAAAAAGAAGTAAATCTCAGAGATTCGTCAGATTAACAATTTCAATTTTAGCGTTAAATAAAAATCATTTGATTAAAAAAAAAACAGCTTTTGCAGAACCAATCTCTTCAATTTAGAGAATCTACGCTAAAAAACGAAGTCATTGCTTCAAACAATTACAATAATCTAAAAATCTGAATTTAATAATTAAGTTAAGACTTCAACAGAACAAGAAATAGTTGTATATTTGTGCCACAATGAAATTGCACATAAACATACATCATCATCACACAATTAACCTAGGCTAAGCGGGCGGTGTATGTGTATGCATAAAATATAAACAAGCCACGCTATTAAGCGTGGCTTTTTACTTTATTATAACTGATTAAAATGAGTGAAATTTTAAAAATTGCAGTACAAAAAAGTGGACGATTAAACGAAGAGTCGATACAACTTTTAAAAGAGTGTGGAGTTAAATTTAATAATGGAAGAGACCAGTTAAAAGTTGCTTCCCATAGTTTCCCTGCTGAATTACTTTTCTTGAGAAATTCAGATATTCCTAATTATGTAAATGACGGTATTGCTGACATTGCAATACTAGGAGAAAATACAGTAATTGAGAAAGGCGCTTCTTTGGACATTATTGAAAAGCTTGGTTTCTCAAAATGCAAGCTTTCTCTAGCCGTTCCAAAAGACCTCGACTACCCTGGTGTTAAATATTTCGAAGGAAAAAAAATTGCTACTTCCTATCCTGTTACTTTGCAACAATACTTAAATAAGCAAGGTGTCAAGGCTGAGATACACATGATTTCCGGATCTGTTGAAATAGCCCCAAATATTGGTTTAGCAGATGGTATTTGTGATTTAGTTTCTTCAGGAAGTACTTTATTTAAAAATGGATTAAAAGAGTGTGAAGAAATTTTGTTCTCAGAGGCTTGTTTAGTTTCCACTCCTGGTTTATCAGGTGGAAAGAAAGATATTTTAGACAGATTAATGTTTAGAATTAACTCGGTTCAAACAGCTAAAAAGAGCAAGTACGTTTTACTAAACGCACCCAACGAAAAGTTACAAGATATTATTGCAGCATTGCCTGGAATGAAAAGTCCTACTGTACTTCCATTAGCAAAAGAAGGTTGGAGTTCGGTTCATTCGGTAATTAAAGAAAATGATTTTTGGAATGCAATTGATGATCTTAAAGCTAACGGAGCTGAAGGAATCTTAATCGTTCCAATCGAAAAGATGGTACTTTAATTTTTGAATAAAATTAAAACCTTGAGTGTTGAATTATAAATTATAAATGATTAGCCTTTATTGGGCGAAATTATAAAATATTCAAAATTAGAATCTTTTGAAAACAATAAAATACCCAAACAAAGACACTTGGAGTGAAATCCTTAAAAGACCAACTCGAGAGAAAAAAAACCTTGAAAAAATTGTTTTGGATGTCTTTGAGCAGATAAAAAAAGATGGTGATAAAGCCCTTAAAAGTTATACCGCTAAGTTTGATGGAGCTGAATTAAAAAACTTATTAGTTTCAAAACAAGAATTTGCAGAAGCGGCTGCCGCTACACCCGATAATTTAAAAGTAGCTATTAATAATGCGGCTGAAAATATATTTAAGTTTCATAAAGTACAAGAGACAGAAGAAGAGAAAATTGAAACTCAACCCGGTGTTGAATGTTGGCGAAAGGTAACACCAATTGAAAAAGTAGGTTTATATATCCCAGGTGGATCTGCGCCTCTTTTTAGTACTGTTTTAATGTTAGCCATCCCTGCAAAGATCGCAGGATGTAAAGAAATAGTTTTGTGCACGCCTCCAAATAAAGAAGGTGAAATTAATCCAGCTATCCTTTACGCTGCATCAACTGTTGGTTGTAATAAGGTCTTTAAACTTGGTGGAATTCAAGCTATTGGAGCAATGACATACGGAAGCGAATCAGTTCCTTCTGTTTATAAAATTTTCGGACCGGGTAATCAGTTTGTTACTGCTGCAAAGCAAATGGCAAGTTTGGATGGTGTCGCAATCGACATGCCTGCCGGTCCAAGTGAAGTCCTCGTTTATGGTGATGAAACTGGTAATGCAGATTTTATCGCATCCGATTTATTATCACAAGCTGAACATGGTGCTGATTCACAAGTTGTATTTGTTACCTGTATTGATTCTCTAATTGATGATGTGAAAAAAGCTGTGTTAAAACAGTTGTCTGAATTACCAAGAAAAGAAGTTGCATCCAAAGCATTGGATAATTCTACTTTAATATTAATGAAGAGTGAAGCAGAAGCTTTAGAGTTGATTAATGAATACGGACCAGAACATTTAATTATTGGAGCTAAAAACGAAGAGTTATTTATGAACTCCATTACCAATGCAGGCTCTGTATTTTTAGGCAATTACACGCCTGAAAGTGCTGGAGATTACGCATCAGGAACTAATCACACTTTACCTACAAATGGTTATGCTAAATCATACAGTGGTGTTTCTTTAGAATCTTTCACTAAAAAAATAACCTATCAAAGAATTAGTAAAGAAGGTTTAAAAGCTCTTGGACCAACAATAGAAATAATGGCTGAAGCCGAAGAGTTATTCGCACACAAAAATGCGGTAACACTAAGATTAAACGAATTAAAATAACATTTTCTCTATTAGGAAATGATATTAATTTTTTCAGTAAATAACACCTGATCGGAATAACAAAAAACACAACCTTGTTAAAAGACGAATAATGAGCTTTAATTTACAAGAAATATTACGCGAAAGCATCAAAAACCTAAAAGCTTACTCTTCTGCAAGAGATGAGTTTACAGGTAAAGCAGATGTATACTTAGACGCAAACGAAAACCCATTTGATACGGGTTTAAATAGATATCCCGACCCATACCAGCAAGACTTAAAGGCTAAAATTGCGCATTTAAAAAACGTTCGACAAGAGCGCATCATTCTAGGAAATGGTAGCGATGAAGTAATCGATTTAATATTTCGCGCATTTTGTGAGCCCGGCAAAGATGAAGTAATCATCTTGCCTCCTACTTATGGAATGTATCAAGTTTCTGCAGACATTAATAATGTTAAAGCAAAATCAGTTCCGTTAACACCAGATTTTGAAATTAACGAACCAGCATTGCTTGAAGCCATCAACGATAATACAAAAGTTATTTGGCTATGTTCACCAAATAACCCAACAGGAAACACATTAGATCCTGAAGCAATTAAGAGTGTTTTAAACTCTTTTAAAGGGGTTGTAATAGTTGATGAAGCCTATATCGATTTTAGTTATTCTCAGTCTTGGATTGATTACCTAGACTTCCACCCTAACCTTATTGTAATGCAAACGTTCAGCAAAGCATGGGGGTTAGCCGGATTAAGACTAGGAATGGGATTCGCATCTAATGAGATTATTACCGTTTTAAATAAAATTAAACCTCCTTACAACATCAACACCTTAACTCAAGAGAAAACAAGTGAAATCTTGGGGAAATTAGATGAGAGGAATGAAGCTATAGATATTATACTAGCCGAAAGAATTTTACTGGCGAAAGCATTAGAAGAAATAGCATGTGTGCGAAAAATATACCCAAGTGATGCTAACTTCATTTTGGTGAAAATTGATGATGCCACTAATATTTACAACAAACTGGTTGAGAAATCAATTATTGTAAGAAACCGCTCAAACGTTAAACTTTGTGAAAATTGTTTACGGATAACCATAGGGACATCAAAGGAAAATAAATTAGTAATAGCAGCGATTAAAGAAATTACATCTTAAATACTTGTAGCGGAGTCAAAGAGCAAACAATTATTAAAAGAGAAAGCTGAAAAGCTTTCGGCAAGAAGCAAAAAAACCTGTTACTTTACAAAAGCGACACTGAGGAGAAAAATATGAAAAAAGCATTATTCATTGATAGAGATGGGACTTTAGTAATTGAACCACCAGTTGATTACCAATTAGACTCATTAGAGAAGTTAGAGTTCTACCCAGGCGTATTTAGATGGCTGGGTGAAATTGTACGTAAAATGAATTTTGAATTAGTGATGGTAACCAATCAGGACGGATTAGGAACTGATTCCTTCCCTGAGCACACATTCCATCCACCCCAAGATGCAATGTTAAAAGCGTTAAAAGGTGAAGGAATTGAATTCACAGAAATATTAATTGATAAGACTTTCCCGCATGAAAATGCAGATACTCGTAAACCTCGTACAGGTTTATTGGGGAAATATATGACGGGTGAATATGATTTAAAAAATTCATTTGTAATTGGAGATCGTATCACAGATGTTGAATTGGCAAAAAACTTAGGCTCCAAATCCATTTGGATTAACCATGAAGATGAAAAAGGATTAGAAGAATTGGCTGGGAAAGTTGAGGAGCTAAAAGATTGCATCGCAATTGAAACTACCGACTGGAAAGATATTTACTTATATCTAGCTGCTGGCGAAAGAAGATCATCAGTAATCCGTGAAACAAAAGAAACATCAATTACTATCGAATTAAATTTGGATGGATCAGGTAAAGGCGATATGAACACAGGTGTTGGATTTTTCGACCACATGTTGGATCAAATCGCAAAACACGCTGGAGTAGATTTAAAAGTACACGTAAAAGGAGATTTAGAAATCGACGAACACCATACAATCGAAGACACTGCCCTTGCCTTAGGTGAAGCATTCAAAAACGCGTTAGGCAACAAAATAGGAATCGAACGTTACGGTTACTGTTTACCTATGGATGACTGTCTTTGTCAAGTATCCTTAGATTTCGGCGGACGCCCATGGATGGTTTGGGACGCAGAATTCAAAAGAGAAATGATCGGCGAAATGCCAACCGAAATGTTTTTACACTTTTTTAAATCATTCTCGGATACTTCGTTATCAAACTTAAACATCAAAGCTGAAGGTGATAATGAGCATCATAAGATTGAAGGAATCTTTAAAGCACTAGCAAGAGCGATCAAGATGGCGATTAGAAGAGATCCTGAGCATTTAATATTACCAAGTACAAAGGGGACACTCTAAGTTAACAAATAGTAAATTTTAATATCTATTTAAAAGCTCTTTATTTTAATAAAAAAATGTCAATGATTACAAAATCATTGACATTTTTTATTGTTGTTTAGCGAAGATGTTTTAAACTGAAGCTTCTTCTTTTTTACTGTTGATAGCCAAACTATAAATGACTAATCCAAAACCAATTTTATTAATAGCATCTCCAATATTATAAATTATATCCATTGATTCTGAAGGCAAAACTCCATGTAATAAACCTCCTTCAATTGTCATGTATCCTATTGGATAAATTGCCCACCCTGCAAAAATAAACCAAGCCAAAGAATTAAATGCTTTTTGTAAGGTTGGATTATTTGAATTTTTAGAAAGCCTCTTGGCTGATCCGAACCAAACTTCATAAAAGATTCCTAAATATCCTAATGATGAAATTGCGCCCCAAATTGCACTTGATTCTCTGTAAACTGTTTCACCTAGATAACCTGTAACTAACATCCAAACAGAGTAAAATATCATCTTCCAAAGTAAACTCTTCTTAGCTCCAAATGACTTTAAGATTAGGTAAAACTCAACACACATTAATGGGACTGTTAAAATCCAATCAATGTACCTAAATTCAGTTGGTGATGTTTTGTTTTCTACCCAAAAATCCCTCATATAATAATAATGAACTGCGGCTATTAATGTTATCAAACCTGAAACAAGAAGTGAAGTCCGCCATTTTCCTGAAACACTCTTCATTTCAAGAAAGAAAAATACAGTTGCTGCTAACATAGCCATACTGCCGATAAAAAAGGTGAACCCAACGTAATCACCTGATTCTAATGTTGCTGTCAATAATAAATTTTCCATGATGCTTAAAGTTTTAGTTATAGGCCAAGTAAATAAATATTTAAAAAAAATTAAGAGTTGAATAAGGGACTTAGAAAATTATTGAACTGCAACATTTAGCCTCTAAGAAATTACAGTATTTTAATCTAAATAATTATTAAGTTTAACAACCCCCATTGATTACGATGTTTTCTTTTAATGAGTTACATTATCTGAACATACATCATATTTGAAAGAATTGTTTAAGATTATTTTTGTTAAATTAAACCTGTAGCGCTTATTTTAAATAGACAAGCAAAAAGTGGCTGCCACTAATTTACAAAAGGCCTAAAATATAATGTAACATAACTCAATAGTAATATTGATTGTTGATCTTACCAAAAATGAACTGCTAGATAATTAGAAAACAGTTTTTTTCTTTAAAAAAAAGAACTTTTGGGTTAATAAAAATTCAGAATATTATTTTTTTGTAGCAACGAGAATCTCTTTGCATTAGATTAATTGAGTTAGTTTTACTTTTAAAAAAATCTACTTTAGGATAATAAATTAGATCAATATGACACTCCGTGTTTATTAGCTCCCTTTAAAAAAATGCTTAAGTTTTAAGTTGAGAGTCTTCTAAAAAAAACAATCACTATAAACCAAATACAAAAACAGAAATTCTCCAAAAGAATATTTATTAGAAACCCACACAAAAAAATATTTTTTTTGAAGAATGATGAAAATATTACTTCATCAATGGTATCTAACTGCAAATAATTCTCTTCTCATTCTTGATCTAAAATAGCAGAGAAAGACCGTTATGCATTGGCGCAAAGTTTCCAAAGTCGTACTTACTTCTGAGGAACACAAAGGGGGTGAAAAACTAAGGGTACCAGTTACCAAATAATTCAACAATAAAATAAGCAGCTATCAATTCCTATCAAATGGGCGCATAAATCACATACCTGTTTCAATTATAATTTGAACCTAGTAATCCTTTATTATCTTTGATAAATGATTACAAAGCTTAAATCGAAGCTACATGAAATTATATTTGAAGCAGATACAAAAGCCGGTAAAGCTTTTGACATTGCTCTTCTAATAGTAATTGCCCTGAGTGTGTTGCTCACAATGCTTGAAACGGTTCCTTCTTTGGGTGAAAAACATGAAGTAATTTTTAACTGGACTGAATGGATTTTTTCTGCTCTTTTTACCATTGAATACGCTTTAAGAGTTTGGGTCGTAACAAACTCAAAAAAATATATTTTCTCGTCAATGGGAATAATTGATTTTTTAGCGACTATCCCAAGTTACATTACAATTTTCATCGTTGAAGGTCAATATTTCGGCATGCTTCGAATATTTAGACTCTTAAGAATATTTAGAGTTTTAAAACTAGTTCGCTACATGGAAGGAGCCGACACACTTAAAAAAGCATTAATGGCTACAAGAGGTAAAATTGTTGCTTTTTTAGTCTTTGTTTTTTGCTTGGTTGTAATTATGGGTACCATAATGTTTGTGATTGAAGACAAACAAAACGGATTTACCAGTATACCAAAATCAGTTTACTGGTCTATTGTTACATTAACAACAGTTGGTTATGGTGACATTGCTCCTCAAACAGCGCTTGGTCAATTTATAGCCTCAATTATAATGGTTATGGGGTATGGTATTTTAGCTGTACCAACAGGCTTGGTTAGTGTAGAAGCAATTAAAATTGACAGAAAATCGCTTAGTACGCAAGTTTGCCAAAACTGTAATGATGATAATCATTTAGCAAAAGCTATACACTGTAAATCTTGCGGTGAAAAGCTTACTTAAAAAGTATTAAAAGTAGACATTACCAAAATCATTTTTTACGTATTTGGCTTAATTAATCAAAAAAAAAGAGGAT
>JAQXEE010000092.1 GCA_029251005.1 Flavobacteriales bacterium
CTCAATATTTTCATTTTAAAGTAAGAAATCCATTCATAAAACATTTACCATCGTTAATCCTTCTGTTATTAAGCACTCTAATAGCTTACTCATCAATACAATAAGAAGGATGTATATACTTATAACATGTGTTCTAATTTCGAGTTTTTCCTTTTTTGCTTATGCATTTTCCTATTTTAATTTACCTCATATGAAAAATGAGTTTAAGCGATTTGGTTTAGAAAAAATGGGATTAACAACCGTTTTATTAGAAATTTCTGGAGCTCTAGGCTTATTAATAGGACTTAAATTTGATTTTATTTTATTGATTTCGTCTCTTGGGCTAGCATTGCTCATGCTTTTTGGTCTAATTGTAAGAATAAAGCTGAAAGATAGCATTCGGGTTTCTTTTCCCGCTTTTTTCTACATGGTTTTGAATACATATATTTTCTGGGAATCAATAATTTAAGTATTTAAATGTATTTGAAAATGAAATGAATTTATTGAATGGTAGTTTATAAAACATAAGCTAACAATTCACTTAAAACATACTAAGGTTTAGTTAAACGTAACTTCTGAACAATTTTTAACATGAAATAATTAGGGCCTTAAGAAAAAGTTCTGATCATTTTTAAACAGAATGTGTTTTATTTTACAACAAAATGGAGACTCGACTCCATGCAAAAAAACGGGGCGAAACCGAAAAGCCTTATGAGTAGGTCAATTTAAAATTTAAAAAACAAAAAAATGGATGCACAAAAAGTCGACATGTTTATTATGTCAAACGGGAAATTCTTTGAAAGCCACCACATCAATGATATCAGAGAAAGACTGATAGCGCTTGATGAATCAAAATGGGCAATATTATCAACTACCCAATTTAAAGATCCTACTACGACAATAATTGTTTCTCTTTTAGCAGGTGGATTGGGTATTGATCGGTTTATGATTGGAGACACTGGCCTTGGAGTTGGTAAACTTTTGACGTGTGGTGGTATGGGTATATGGACAATTATTGACTGGTTCATGATTCAGAAAGCTACAAGAGAAAAGAATATGCAAAAAATTCAACAATTTTTGTAAAGAATGACACTTAACAGGAACAAGCTGTATTGGATCTTATTTACAGCATGTACAGTAGGGTATGTTTGGATTTATTTTATTTCGGAAAAACAATTCACTGAAAACAATCAGATTAATGGTTGCTTAATAAAACACTTCACAAATATACCCTGCCCTTCCTGTGGTTCTTCTCGTTCGGTTATTTCGTTGTTGAATGGAGACTTTATTGTAGCATTAAACTTTAATCCAATAGGTTACATAATCGTTCTAACTATGCTTGTTGCGCCTGTATGGATTATAATGGATACAATTACAAAAACCAATTCATTATTTAATTTTTATCTAAAAACAGAAAATTATTTAAAAAAGCTTAAGGTTGCGATTCCATTGATACTAATCATTATTATGAACTGGATTTGGAATATTACAAAAGGACTATGATAAAAATAAAAAATTTTAGTTACGCACCAGGTGAACATGAAGCAGAAGCAGCGTCTAATAGCTACCTGATGTCATTGATAGCTATTATAGTTGGACTTCCATTGCCGATAGTGAACCTAATTGCTACTCTTATTTTTTATCTAGGTAATAGAAAATCTACATATTTTGTTCGATGGCACTGTACACAAGCATTATTGGCTCAATTATCAATGCTTTTTATAAACAGCTATACATTTTGGTGGACGATCTCAATAATTTTTAAAGGAGAACCAATTACAAGTAATTATATTGCTTTTCTAATAGTTGTAATCATTTTCAACTTGACTGAATTTATAACGACCATTTATACAGCTATCCAAACTAGAAAAGGAATTCATGTTGAATGGTGGTTTTATGGGGCATTATCAAACATTATTTGCAAAGAAAATTCATGAAAAAAATTGTAATTCAAGGAGCAATAATAATAATTGTATTTTTTGGAACATGGATTTCCTTAACAGAAGTAGACTGGATAAAAGTTTTTGAGGTTCAAAAGACCGTTAACAAAACTGAACAGAAATTAGGAGAACTTTTTTTGGAAACGTTTGAAAAGACTGAAAACAAAAATATTCTTATAGTAAATGCAATAGACACGATTGTAACTCATATTTGTACGGAAAATAAAATTGACAGAGAAAAAATAAAAATCCATGTACTTAACAAAAATGAAATCAATGCTTTTGCAATGCCAAATGGACATTTAATCGTTTACAGTGGGTTAATATTAAATGCAGCCATACAAGAAGAATTGACCGGAGTTATCTGTCATGAAATTGCACACATTGAGCTAAACCATGTTATGAAAAAGTTAGTAAAAGAAATTGGACTAACTGTATTAATATCTATGGCAACAGGTAATGACGCAGCAGAAATTATAAAAGAAACAGTTAAAATGCTTTCCTCATCTGCATTTGACAGAAGCTTGGAGAAGGAAGCCGACATTAAAGCAGTTGACTATTTAATAAGAGCAAAGGTAAACCCAGAGCCATTTGCTAACTTCCTTTACAAACTCTCTTTGGAAGATGATGCAAAAACAGAATACTTGAAATGGGTAAGTAATCATCCAGCCTCGAAAGAAAGAGCAGAATATATTATTGAGCACAGTAAAAACAAATTGATAAAGTATGAACCAATTCTATCCATTGAAACTTGGAATAAACTAAAAATAGAATTGACCGAATAATAGAAAAGCCAGCTGCCAAATTATATCATCAATAATGCGGAGGTGAAGGAATAAGTTTCCTTCACCAAGAGTACCAAAGATTAACAAAATCTACTATTTACTGAGTCAGCTAATAAAACCAAATGTGAAATTTTAATGTTTTACTTTGCAAATAGTAATTTTCAATTTGAAAAACTTATCCTGGATTGCACTCAGTATTTAAGTTAACAAATCATCAATAGCCGAATCTGATCGTTTATTTCTTTTGGTGCACGGTGAATGCAAGGAGATACTAAGCTTTCAGAATGATCAACCGCTAACTTCCAAAAATGACCTTGACCTAAAGCCACGGTTTGGGCACCAGGCATAGCTTGATAATGTAAATCAAAAAAGTATTCGGTTAAAAACTCATTAAACCCCTCATCTCCAAATCCGTATAACTTTTTTAGTTCAGTACGAATTTCAGGAATCAGTATTTTTTGTATCGCTTCTGAATTGGGTAAAATCTGACTTGACTCGCCCTGATAAGTACACAAAAAAGTATCTGTCGGTATAGCGGCACGATCTACATGAAAGGAATATACATCCGTTGGGAAAAACGGATAAGCATCATCTCTCTCGTAATACTTAATAACATTCAAAACTGGGGATGCTCCGTGCGCTTTCAATAACTCAAAATCGTTTAAAAGAATTTCACGAGCCAATTGTCCTTGCTCACTCAACTTAAATGCACGAAGCTCGTCTTGATTGAGTTCGACTATGTTTCCGTTTAATTCTACTTCCTTGACGATTTCTGAAAAATCACCCACCAATTCACGCTTCCAGCTTATTGCATTTACATCTCCATTAAATGGTGTAGAAATTAAATCTTGAAAATTGGCTACACATTTAATCTGATTTCTAGAAGAGGATAAGTTCATCATAAGTTTGTGAATTTAATAAGAGCAACTTATATTATTTTTACAAATAAACGACTTTAACCTTTGCATCATAATTAACATTAAAAAAACATAACCCATCGTTTAAAGTATAGATATAAACTTCTTCAAGATTTTACACAAGGAGAACCTTAATAAATAAAAAACTAATAATCAGACAGTTGCGATAATTGTATACTATATTTAATTAATTGTACATTTTACATAATCCTATTGCTGTATTTTACAAACACCATTAAAAAAAAAGAAAGATGCAGAAAAAATCATTAAAAAATCAATTACTTCTGATTTTAACCATTTTAATTTCTTTTGCGGGAATTGCTCAATTACCAAATCCAGCAATAGTTGGTTATTGGGAAAGTTGGGATGGAGCTAATTTTGTAAAGTTAAAAAATATCGATAGCAGATACAATGTAATACATGTTTCGTTTGCTTCAGGAAAAGGTAATTTAGATTACGACTTAGAGTTCAAACCTCCAGGGTCTTACAATGATTCCATCTTTAAAAGTGAAATAGCACTATTGCAAGCGGAGGGGAAAAAAGTATTTATCAGTATTGGTGGGCAGAATGATAACGTAATGCTTGATAGCTTATATGAAAAAACAAAATTTGTATCATCAGTTAATGCTATTGTTGATAAATGGGGATTTGACGGTATAGACATAGATTTAGAGGGCTCATCTTTATCTTTCAATGACATTAAAATAGAAGATTCAGAAGACCTAAGACTCCATTACATGATTGATGGCATAAAAGAAATCATGGCTAACCATTACTCAACTCATGGGAAAAGACTCCTTCTTACAATGGCTCCTGAAACAAACTATGTTCAGGGGGGATTGTCTGATTGGGCAGTTAACAACGCCCATGGTGGAGCATACCTACCAATTATAGAAGAATTGGAGGATAGTATTGACATGCTTAATGTTCAGCTTTATAACAGTGGGAGTATGTATGGTTTAGACGGGAAGATTTACAAACAAGGATCTGCCGATTGGATTTTAGCAATGACTGAAGCTGTCATTTTGGGCTTCACAGCAAATGGAAGTATTGGTACCTACAGCGGTTTTCCATCTTCAAAAATAGGAATAGGACTTCCAGGTTGTCATAGCTCAGATGCTGTGCCACACTTAGAAATTGAAAAAGCTTTGAGTTACCTAAGAGGTTTAGGTCCTAAGCCTGGTAATTACACGCTTTTTGAAGAAGGTGGATATCCAGATATTATGGGTATGATGACTTGGTCGATTAATTCCGACAGAAAATGTTATCCTGCTTATGGATATATTGACACTTGGAGTAAAATTTTCACAGACGACCCCTACATCCTAATATCAAATCCTAACGATATTTATGAACAAGAGGAAGAAGGTGCTGTGATAAAAGTTGATTTACTAAATGACAAATTTAAGAATCCTTTAGACACTTCAAACTGGACTTTAAACAGACTTCCTGAGGGTGTTGTTTTGGATAGTCTAGTGCGTGTTAACGATTCTACCGTTAATATTGTTTTGGGAGGAAATAGCCTTTTACCTTATAATTATTTAATAAAAAAAGTATTCGTATCTGTTGATTCTTCTGACTTATCAAAATCAGAGGTATCTCTAAGTAGAAATAGCGGTGTTTTGTTAAAAAAACGCCCTACAATGATTCCAGGAAAACTTGAATCTGAGTTTATAATAGATGATAAAAATGGAGTTATTCATAGCATGAATAACAATAGCTGGGATTATGAATTGGGTCACTTCTTACGCTTAAACAATGGAGATTGGGGAGCATTTAATGTTGATGTTGCAACTGAAGGTACTTATACTGTAGATTGGAGATTTACAACAGGATCTACAGCTTCAGGAGCAATCAAATTAAAAGTTGACAATAGAACTGAAGCAACCGTAAGTTATAGAGGAAAGGGGGCATACACTGATTGGCAAACGCTATCATTTGACGTTGAACTGACCGCAGGGGAACATACGATGGAACTGAATATGTATAATGGTTGGATTGCTTCAGATTATATGGAATTTCGTTTAACAACTAGTGTTAATCCAATAGAAAGTACAAATCAATTATTTTACCCTAACCCGGCTGAAAAAACTATTAATTTTAAGGAAGCGTTTAAAGGTTCTATTAGTGTTTATGGATTAAACGGAGAACTTGTTCAAGAATCAACCAATTTGAATACAAACAGTTATAATGTTAGTGATATTAAAACAGGTATATACATATTAAAATACACGAGCACAGACGGAGAAGTAATTTACAACAAGCTTGTTAAAAAATAAAGCAGTCAATTTAATAGCTATTTCCATCCTAATGGCTTTATTAAGTAAAAACTTTTATCCTATTTAATTGCAACTATTTTAACCATTTTACTTACCCTATTTATAGGATGTTTTGTGTTCGGCTAGTGGTACATTCTTAATTGTGCATCCCATTATTTAGTTAAAAAGTATTTTCTTAATCCTTTGTATTTTATAACACTTAAAAAAGATTGGCTTTTATCCTACCATCAGTGTTGTGTATCTCTTTTATTTACTCTTATTATCTAAATGAATCCGATTTAAAAAACACTCTTCGCTTATATAATAATTGAGTTAATTCTTTAAGCATATAAAACTTAAAATAAGCAATAAACCTTAATTAAATCGATTCTAAAAAATGTAAAAAATATTGAATTACTAAAAAAATACTTATAATTTAAAAAGTATTCCTTCACTTTTTAAATTAAATTTATAGTTACG
>JAQXEE010000108.1 GCA_029251005.1 Flavobacteriales bacterium
AGCTCCCATATTTGATAACAAAAACGTTGATGCATTCCATAACAGAGCTATTCTTTATTACAGTTCCCAATATCCTGATTATGCAATATTAGATAATAATGAGGCATTAAAGTATGTTAAGAATGATACATTAAAGCATATATTATACAATAACAGGGGAAACGCAAAAGCAATGAAAAGAGATTTTCAGGGTGCTTATGAAGATTATTTAAAAGTATTGGAATTTGATTCAACAGATATTGGTGCATTAACAAATATGGGAGCTATATTAGATGATTTAGGCAAAGACCAGGAAGCAATTATGTATTTAGAAAGAGCTATTCGTGTTCAGCCTGACTTTATTGGAGGATATGGAAACTTAGCTTTTAGATATATTAAATTGGGTGATTTTGAAAAAGCTTTAAGTTTAAATAACAAAGTTATTTCAATGGATCCAGAGTCCGCGTTGGCTTTTAACAATAGAGGTTTTGTTTATTATAAAATGGGAGATTACAAGAAGGCTTTAATAGATATAAATAAGTCTTTAAAAATGTATCCTTCCAATTCTTACGCATTTAAAAACAGAGCACTTATTTATATTGCTCAAAAAAAGAGGAAGGATTCCTGTAACGATTTGGCAAAAGCAATCGAATTAGGTTTTACAAAAATGTATGGTGCTGAAGTCGAAGATTTACAAAAAGAACATTGTAAATAATCATCTACATACATCATAAAAAGGCTCTGAAATATTGTTTTGAGCCTTTTTTATTTTTATTGAATAATATTCAAAATATATTTTGAGAATCTTCTTGAGCTGCTAAGGAATTTATCTCTACCTCAATTGTAAAGGTATTTAAGTATTTGTTCAGTCTAATTTAACCTATTCTAGTATTGATGTTTTATACTTATATGTTGCTTTATCTGGTTAAACTAAAAAACTATTTCTCGTTAGTTATTGCATAGATAAATTCAAGAAAGCCATAGATTTAAAAACTAGTTAGTATGAATCCTTTTAATATTATGAACACCTTTAATTTCTTTCAATTTATTACTCAAATCCAATAGTTCTTTTGTATCCTGAACAAAAAGCATAACCTTACCTTCAAAAACGCCATGATCTGAGTCGAATTTTATTGACTTAATTCGGAGCTTTGATTCACCACTAATTAGAGTTACAATTTTACTTACTAAACCAAAATCATCTGTTCCTGTAAAACGAACTCCTGTAAGAAACTCGTTTTTGGATTTATCTTCCCAAACAGCCTTAATTGTTCTGTAAGCAAAATTGGCTTGTAAATGCATGGCATTAGGGCAGTTTGTTTTGTGAATTTTAATACCATCAACAACTGTAACAAAACCAAAAACTTCATCGCCCGGTATCGGGTTGCAACATGGTGAAATTTTATAATCAAAAATATCTTTATCCTCTCCGAGTACTAAAACGTCTTCTTTCTTGAAAGATTTAGCAGTGACTCCATCTCCTTTTGCTTTTGATTTTACAACTTGTTTAAGTAAAGCATCTTCAGCAGCTTTTTGATGTTTATTTCTCTGGGAAATATAATTTTTAATCGCACCTTTTTCAATTTTATGTTCTGCAATTTTTACAAATAATTCAACAGCGTCAGAAGTTCCAAAGTGACTAATTAGTTCGGGTAATAGTTCCGGTGAAGCTTCAGGAATACCTTTCATTATTCGATTATACTTTTCCTTCCCATCTGTAGCTATTATTTTCCGATCTCTTTTGACACCGTTTTTAATACCGTGTTTAGCCTTAGCCGTGGTAACAATCTTTAACCATTCTTGCTTAGGGACTTGCTTTTTAGAAGTTAAAACCTCTAGCTGTTCGCCACTTTTGATTTTATAATTTAGAGGAACTAATTTATGATTGACTTTTGCTCCGATACAAGCATCTCCTATTCTACTGTGTATTTCGTAAGCAAAATCTAAAGCTGTTGCTCCAATTGGTAATTTTATAATTTCACCAGCTGGTGTAAAGACAAAAATCTCATCAGAAAATAAATTTAACTTAACGTCATCAATGAAATCGATAGCTTGATTATGAGGGCTCTCTAATAGTTTTCTTATTTTTTCTATCCATTCATCTACCCTATTATCAGAATTAGAGCCATCTTTAGATTTGTATTTCCAATGCGCAGCCAAACCTTTTTCAGCAATATCATGCATCTTCTTAGTTCTAATCTGCACTTCAACCCATTTACCTTCAGGCCCCATTACAGTTGTGTGAAGCGATTCGTAGCCATTTGCTTTTGGGTTTGATATCCAATCTCTCAAACGATCGGGTCTTGGAGTATACATATCCGTAATCAATGAATAAGCATTCCAACATTCACTTTTCTCATTTTCCGGTGTAGAATTCAAGATAATTCTGAAAGCAAAAATGTCATAAACTTCCTCAAAAGGAATGTTTTGACTTTTCATTTTTTGAGCAATTGAATAAGGAGACTTTGGTCTTCCAGAAACCTCAAAATCATATCCTTTGTCCGTAAGAGAATTAATTATTGGTAAACTAAACTTATTAATATACCGAGTTAATTTTCTTTGACCCTCCTTTAATTTATTAATAATCTCATTGTGAAGTTCAGTTTCTGTGTATTGAAACGCTAAATTTTCTAATTCAGTTTTAATTGCATTTAAGCCTAAGCGATAAGCAAGTGGAGCATATATAAATAAAGTTTCATAGGAGATTTTAAGTTGTTTATGTCTTGGCATAAACTCCATAGTTCTCATGTTGTGAAGTCTGTCTGCCAGCTTGACTAATATTACTCGAACATCCTCTGATAATGAAAGCATCATCTTTCGGAAGTTTTCTGCTTGAATAGAGTAATTAGGGTCAGAATGGTCAATAATACCGCTTATTTTGGTTAGCCCATCTATAATTAGGCAAACTTTTGGACCAAACATGTTGTCAATATCCTCAAGGGTTATCTCAGTATCTTCAACTGTATCATGTAATAATGCAGAAACTATTGAAGTTGTTCCTAACCCCATTTCTTCAGCTACAATTTGAGCAACTGCAATTGGGTGATAAATATAAGGTTCACCAGATTTTCTACGCATTTCTTTATGCGCTTCTAAAGCAACGTTAAAAGCTTTTCTGATTTGTTTTTTATCTAAATCATCCCTTGACTTTTTAGCTAAAAGCAATAACTTTCGATACCTCTTAAGTATTTCGTTTTTTTCTAACTCTACATCAATTATCATACTAAAAATTAAAGCCGTTTAAATGCAAAAAATGTATATAATTCTAAGCTAATAAACTTATTTAACTTTATAAACCCTGCTTTTGTTTCGGAATCAGGAAATAAGTTGAAAAATTACAGCTTATCGCTATTTTTACTAAATTCCATCAAAAGCATACAAGAAATTTTAGAACAAAAACTCAGGTTGAAAATTTGTTTGATTAAATACAAAGCAACTGGCATCTATTTATGGCTGTTTTTATAGAATAGATCGTTTGAAAGCATAAAAAGTGAATTAAATTTTTGTCAGATGAAGATTTTAGTTGGAATTTTTAAAATCCTGATTAAGCTTATGAAGCTCCTAATTACTGAATTGATAGTAATTTTGTATTTTTATTTAGAAAACTGACGAAAAAAACATGCAAGATGGGTGAACGAAATCCTGAGAAAAGTGTCGAAAAAACAAATTTATTTGTAGGAAAATCAGATCTTTCTGTAAGAGATGTACTTGCACTTCAAAGAACTAAACTTGCTAACGAGAGGACATTCTTAGCTTACTTTAGAACCGCAGTAGTTTTTTTAAGTTCAGGCTTTGCAATTTTTCAAATAGAATCTCTTAATCAAATAAAAGATCTGGGGTTTATCCTTATGATAATAGGGCCATTAGTCTTGATATTAGGATTCATTCGATTTTTTATTACTCGAAAAACAATACTAAAACATTACAAAAAGATTGAGTAAATAAGCCTATCTAATGGCATTAATAATAATCACACGTACCTTAAACTTTTTGAGGCTATTGTAGGAAGCAAATCCTTTTTCATTCATGCATTCCAAAATCTGTCATTCTGTTTTAGAACAAATAATTTTAAGGTGATGGACTTGCAACAAAAAGCAGGACAGTTTTTCTAAGTCCTATGCTACGTTTTTAATATTCAAAAATTCTAATCCAGTTTATTTCGATGTTCCCTTAAAAATTCATCTTTGAAAATAATCAAGTTCGAACCAATGAAGATAATCCAAAATTTCCTTTATTTTAGGGCCAGCAAGGGTTTGAAGAGAATAAAAAAAAAGGATGTTTCTCTTTTTGAGAAAACATCCCTTTCAGTACCGAGAGAGGGATTTGAACCCACGACCTCAGGAGTATGAATCCAGCGCTCTAACCAACTGAGCTACCTCGGCAATTGACTAT
>JAQXEE010000145.1 GCA_029251005.1 Flavobacteriales bacterium
ATTTGTTTGGAATTTAAAAGTCAAGTAAGTTTAATCCTTTGAAAGTTAATTCCACTGGAGAAATAGATTAACGAATTTCCGCTAATAAATAATTTTAAAAATCATTAAGTAAGGGGGAATTAAGTAGATTTGTCAACATATTTTAAAAACTGATAATGAAAAAAATAATTTTATTTTTCTTAAGCATTACGCTCATAAGTTGCACTGAATTACTACACGTTTTGGATGCGGTAAGTAAAACTCAATCCGTTGGTATTACTGATTTAGATATTGCGAATGGATTAAAAGAAGCCCTCAATAAAGGAGTCGAAAAAGAAGTGTCAAAACTTACTCAGAATGACGGGTTTTTAGGAAATGAAAAGGTTAAAATATTTTTTCCAAAAGACGTTTTAAGTGTTGAGCGTAAATTAAGAAACCTTGGGTTAGGTTATTTACCAGATAAAGGTATTGAACTTTTAAACCGTGCAGCTGAAAATGCGGTTAAAGAAGCAACTCCTATTTTTATCAGCGCCGTAAAAAATATGAGCATTACTGATGCTCGAAAAATATTAATGGGAAATGATAGCTCGGCTACGAGTTATCTTCAATTAAATACTTCTGATTCTTTATACCGTAGCTTTTATCCTGTTGTTGAGTCTAGTTTGTCTAAAGTAGGAGCCGATGTTGCTTGGAGCAATATGACGAATAAGTATAATGCGATTCCATTTGTGACTAAAGTTAATTCTGACATTAAGGATTATGTAACAACAATGGCTTTAGAAAGTGTATTTAAGATGATTCTTATAGAAGAGAAGGCAATCCGTAATAATCTTCAGGAACGAAGCTCAGATTTGCTTAAAAAAGTATTCGCTTTACAGGATAAATTGTAGCGACTTTTTTTCAATAATTAATCAATTAATCAATTGATTAATTTGTTCCGACAACTTGTTTAGCGATACGTTTCGGTATTTTAAGTCCGTTATTGGATTTGAATTAGCTTGAATATTTTTACTCCCCAGGAATACTTTCCCGTCTTGGTATTTAATGCCAATCAAAACACCTTCTTCACCCCGAGGTATGTTTCTAATGATAGATCTCTTGTTATATTTCTTTGCCCTAATAGCGCCGTTGAAATTTTTAAAGTACAACATGAAATCTTCGTTTGTAGACTTAGAAATGATGTTGATATCGGTTTTTTCTTTTGTGGTTTTAGCGAATTTATCACAGTTGATCCACCCCAGTTTATTTGTTCTTAAAACATAATATCGAAGTTCATTTTCTGTCGCTTTATCCAAGTTTCCTTCTCCGAATTTATGAATAAATTTTCTTCGGTATTCTTCATCACTTTCGGGAATTCCACCGTTGGAGAATAAAGGATAGAATCTTTCGGGGTCGGGATGATTGATGTATTCTTTTATAAAGCCTTGAGAGTTATTGTTTATTACTTTACTTATGATCTGAAAAGATTTTAAGTCATTTTCAAAGCCTTCTTTTGAAAACATTAAAACTGAGTCTTTAACTTTTAAAAATCGTATTACAAATTCATATCGATTAGTTGATAAGCGTTTCATTTTATTTTGAAGGTAGTTGAACTCTTCTCTTGTCAAATAATCCATTTCAATATCTCGGTATCTGTGTGAAATAAGATTATGCTCAAAATGATGTGTTAATTCGAAGTAATAAAAATCCTTTTGACCATCAATGTTTTCATCCCATTCCACAATGGAATCAGAATTTAAAGATTCATTAAATAATCTATACCCTTTATCTTCTGGATTTTTTTTAGGAAAATGAATTGTTATTTCTTTTCCGTTTTGAAGTTGAACTTCTTTACCGTCAACAAATGCTTCTATTTTAACCATTCCTGCTGTAGTTAAAACCTGATTGTCTGTTGTTTGGGTACTTAAGCAGTTAAATAAGTAAGAGTCCTTAGAGTAACTCTCCTTTAGTTGTAATTGGATATTCGTTATTTCTCCGAAAGCTGACTTGGGAATGAATAAAACTGTACCTTCTTTTCCTTCAATAAAAGTGCTTTTTTTTGTGTTGATGTTAAAGATTTGCTTTTTAGATGAAAGCACTTCGTAAATGGAATCTAATCCATTTTTTACAATAAACTTTTTCACCTTTTGAATTTTTAGTTTGGATATTGGTTGTTTCTGAATTGTATTGTTTTTCACCAATGCTAATGTATTAACTGTTTGGATTGTGTCTTTTTTAGTTACAAAACTTTTTAAGCTGTCTATAGGGTGTTTAATTGGGAATACTACTAGCGTTTGTGTTTCAACATCTGAACACGCAAATAAAAGGAATATGGTACTTAGGAGAAAAAACGGTTTCATGAGTTTATTTATAGTGTTAATTCGGAATTAAAGATTGGTTACAATGTAATCATAATTGAACACAAATGATTTTATTTTAATTCATGTATTTTAGGCTTGAATCAATAATAAAAAGTTATTTTAATACTCAATATGAATACCTTAAGTATGATTAAGGATTTTGTATTGATGAATTACTTCGAGTAAGAAGTGAACGTTTAGCAAATGAGAAAATTAATAATAATTCCTGTTTTAATATTTCTTTTGGGGTCTTGCAAAAAGGACAAGATCGAATATATATCTGGAAATACACCGCCGCCCGACTTTACAGTTGAAACAGTAGTGAAAGAAAACTATGTGAATAAACTTTACATCTCTGTTTTGGGTAGGCAAGCTACAGATATTGAGTATTCCGAGGGTTTAAAACTCGTTAATGAAAGCGATTTAAGTGAAACAGGGAGGTTAGAGCTCATCTCAAGTATTATGGATAAGGAAGATTATTTCCATAATGAATATGAAACAATTCGTGAAGACCTCCTGGATGGAGTGGATACATCTGAGGTGACTAAGTACAAAAAGATATTAATCGATTCGAAAGAGCGAACCGATGATCAAGATTTAATTAATAGTTACGATTCACTCATTAAAAATTTAGATCTGATACTTGAAATAATTCCTGGACTAGAGAATAATGCGTTTAATTTTGTAGAAGTCCAAAGAAGATGTGTAGACAATTATTTGTACGATAATTTAAACATGGGGTCGGAGAATTTTGTAGTTTCAATGTATCAAAATTTTTTGTTTAGATATCCGACTTCACAAGAAATTATATCAGCAGTTGATATGGTTGATGGAAATCAAAATGTTGTAAATTTTGAGATTGGAAGATCGAAAAGAGATTTCCTTAAAATATTCTTTTCCAGTGATGAATATTTAGAGGGTCAGGTAAGAACTGCCTTTATTAGGTTTTTATTTAGAGAACCCAACGTTGAGGAATTATTTCATATGAAAGTTTTGTACAAAGCGGATTTGGAATTTAAATCACTGCAAAAAAGAATTTTAATATTAGATGAATATGTTGGTATATAAAAACAATAAAAGTATATCTCTGCTATTAATTATTATAGTATTGTTTGCATGTAGTAAGGATGAAAAGGAATATGTTTATCAAATTGATGAGGTTGAAATATCTCAAGCAGGTGCTGAAAAACCAAATGTAAAAACGAGTACTGAATATATATCCATAGCATATGCAGATGTTTTCGGATCTAACGTTCCAACTAATCTATTGGAAGATTTAAAAAAAATTTACGAATCATTTGGAGATAAAGGTGTTGCTGAGGATTTAATCATAAAGAATTTCTTGAATGACAATTCAGTTCAAATCCCAACTAATCAAGAAATGGAAGAAAACATCAGTTTATTTGTTACAAACGCTTATAAAAAAGTGTTTAATAGAGCGCCTAATGAGGCTGAATTATGGTTTTTAAAAGATTGTATCGAAAAGGATTCGAACATTTCTCCTGAGGTGGTCTATTACGCCTTGATGACTTCAAACGAATATCGTCAGTTTTAATATGAAAAGAAGAGATTTTATTAAAAAAGCAGGATTAACAGCTGCGGGAGCAGTAGTTGCTCCATACATATTGCCTTCGGGTAGATTGTTTGCGGCAACTGGAAATAGAAAAGTAAATCATGTTGTATTTTGCATGTTAGCTGGAGGTATTAGAAACAATGAATCGGTAAAACAACAAGAAGGTAATTTAATGTCCACGATGTTAAAAGATGTTAGTGGAGGATATGCCGAAGAACCTGGGTTTTTGAATGTCGGTGATATTTCAGCAAATCCATTAGGAGGAAGACGACTACAAGAGTTTGGATCTTTGTTAAAAGACGTTCGTTTTGCCGAAGGTCCAACAGGGCACTATAATGGTCATATAACAGCTTTAACTGGAAGGTATACAACTGCGAACTTAAATTTAAGATCGAATCCTGACTATCCTACAATTTTTGAATATTATAGAAAACATGCAGGAGATAGTGCTATGAGCGCTTTAAATGCATGGTGGATTTCTGATTCATTAGGGCCTTATCCGAGTTTGAATTACAGTTCCTACCCCGGTTATGGTGCCGGTTATGGTGCAAATTTTATGCAGCCTAGTTCTTTAATTAGTAACAAGGGGTATAATGCAATTGGAAACTCGCTTAATTTTACGGCTGATGAAAAGTTATCGACTGAGAAAATACGGAGTTTTTGTGATGGTAATTTTGCCGCTCAATTTTCTGCAGAATCGGTAGGTGTTGTGAATTCAATAACTGAACGGGAGCAATTAGAATTGTTTTTAAACGAGTTGTTTAATGACAGTATTTCTGGTGCTGACTTTCTAAACTGGGGTGTTTCTGGTTGGGTAAATAGTGACCTTACAAATGTATATTATACAGAGAAAGTTTTGGAGAAGTTTAAACCTGAACTGACTGTTTTAAATTTACAAGCAGTAGATATTTGTCATTCCAATTTCACAAAATATTGTAATAATTTGGTTAAAGCAGATTGGGGCGTTTCTCATTTATGGAATTTTATTCAATCAACACCGGGATTAGCAAATGATACAGTAATGATCGTAATGCCAGAACACGGGAGGAATTCTGAACCAAATACGGTTGTAGATGCATACGGAAGGCCAGCTTACGATCATACAAGTGATGATAATTCGAGAGAAGTTTTTTCGATGATTTTGGGGCCTTATAATGTTATTAAACAAGATCATGAAATTTCTTCTTTATACGGAGAGAGTATTGATATAGCACCAACTATTGCCAATTTATTAGGTTTTGATGTTGATATTCCAAGCGGTTTATTACCGGGTAAAGTTCTAACAGATGTATACGCTTAACACGATGAGGTATTTAATAGTATTATTTTTTATTGCTAGTTTGATGGGTTGTAACAAGGAGGATGATTCACCAACAAATCCTTTCGATTCGGTTGATTATAGTGATGGAGTAAATTCGGTAGATACTTTAGATCCTAATGGGATTGTTTCAATTCATCGAGATATTATTTTACCTAAATGTTCAACTCCGGGTTGCCATGATGGGACGTTCGAACCAGATTTCAGAACGGTAATGTCATCCTACTCAACGCTGGTATATCATCCTATAATTAAAAATGATCCAGACACTCAATTTATGTTCAGAGTCGTTCCATTTGACACAACAATGTCTGTTTTACAAAAGCGTTTAAATTGGAAAACATTTGCAAATACAAACGATCGAATGCCTCAAGATAATATTGGTACGGCGTTACCAAAAGAGGACTTGGATAGGGTTAGTAATTGGATTTTAAACGGAGCTCCTGATCCGGACGGAAATGTGGCTATACTTCCCAATCAAGAACCTAAAATAACTTCCCTCTGGATTATCGAAGGTGCTAGTGATGTGAACACAATTTGGAACAATCCAATTAATAGGTTATCATCTACTGAGAATAGGGTTGGTAGTGCTTGGTATGGTTCATCTATTTTAGATACGGCTATGTGGTTGTTTATTATTCCGGGAGTAGAAGATGATAGTACTGCTATTGATGACCTAGTTGATATGGAATTGAGGTTTTCATACGATAAAGATGATTTTAGTAACCCCCTAAAGACTTTAACACCGTTGTTGACTTACAATAAAGACAATTGGTATTTTAATTTTAAGTTGGATAATACATTCAATACAGAAACCGTTGTTTATACTAAATTGTATGTGAACGATGGAGATCATTCAGATGATACGCACTATCCACGTTTGGATTCTCATGAAGGAATTAAATTAAACTGGAGTTTTATAATTATTAAAGGAAGCCAGCAATGAGGAATATAAATAAGCTAATCTTAACGCTGCTGTTGATTTGTGTTATCTTTTCATGTAAAAAAGATACTGAGAAATTTGCGAATATCCCATCATTAGAATTTGTGAAAATTACACCAAGCGTAGCTGTTGAGTTTGTGGACGAAGTGAAAATAACAGTACTATACAGAGATAAAGATGGTGATTTAGGAGAGAACGATCCTGAGGTTAAGAATTTATTTGTAACTGATAATCGAAATGATGTTGAATATAGCTTTCGAATTCCAAATCTTACGCCAGAGGGTAGTGAAATTGCGGTTGAAGGGAACTTTGAAATTAATTTAAAAGTATTGTCTGTGTTTGGTGATCAAGAAGAGGAGTCTGCTGATTTTTCAGTTTATATTTTAGATAGGGCTCTAAATCAAAGTAATTCGGTGACTACCGAAACGATTACCGTAAAAAAATAATTAAGTTCAATTAATTGTAATCTTTTTACGAAATTTAGGTCATGGGAAACGAAATGTCTTCAATAGAGGTGTCGGCGAACCTTAGAAAGCCAGAAGGAAAGAATGGTTTGAAAGTTGCCGAGTTTATGAATAAGGTGAATGCCAACTTTTATATTCAGCTTCAAAAAAATGTGGAATGGAAACCAGGAATGAAGATTTTAGAAATAGGCTTTGGAAATGCCAATCACGTTGATGATATTCTTTTAAATTCATCCAATGCTGAATTTACAGGTGTTGATTATTCCAAAACGATGGTGGATTTAGCGAGAGAGAACAACCCTGATTGTACGTTTTTTCATAAAGATATTATGGGATTAGATTTAGCTGGAGAGCAGTTTGATTTAATTTACACGATTAATACCGTTTACTTTCTGGATGATTTAAAAGGAGCGTTTCAAAATCTTAAAAAGCATCTGAAACAAAGTGGTGAATTACATATTGGTAAGCGTCCAAAAGAAGATATGACTAAGTTAAAAGATATTACCTCGAATGGTTTTATTGCTTATTCTAACGAAGAAGTTGTTAAAGCAGTTATGGACACTGGTTTGGATATATCGAGCGTAGTTTCTAGTAAGGACCCTGAAATGGAACGAAAAGGAGAAAAAATTCAATTACACACTGATTTTATAATTGCTATTCATGGAAATTAAGGATTTACAAAAGGATGTTGACCATTGGATTAAAACCATTGGAGTTCGTTATTTTAATGAACTAACAAATTTGGCAATTCTTACTGAAGAGGTAGGGGAGTTGGCTCGTATTATTAGTAGAAAATACGGAGAGCAATCCTTCAAGAATAAAGAGGAAGAAAATAATCTTGGAGATGAAATGGCTGACGTTTTATGGGTGTTGGTTTGTTTAGCAAATCAAACAGGTGTAGACTTAGAGGAGGCTATTAAACGCAACATCGAAAAGAAAACATTGAGAGATAAGGATCGACACAAAAACAATGACAAGCTTTTAAAAGCTCAAAAAAAATAAGTGAAGGTGTATCTTTTTATTGGAAGTCGCATTATAGAATCACACACACACACATATCAACTTTAGATAGTACATCACAACTATCAGAAAAGCTTCAATTTATTGAGGCTTTTTTTGTGTTTGTTAATCGATTTTTTTATTAAATTGGGCTAATTTTTTGTATCAATACAACCACTTAAAGGATTATATAGTGTTCAGTTGCTAGCAAAAAGGAAAGCGTAAATACTGAAATGTTTAGAGATGCTTAAGAGCCAAAATGGCAGTTTTACCTTATCAGGTTTACTGTACCAACTCGTTCAATTACTTTAGTCGTATGCATTTTTGTATATCTCACGATGTAGACGAAAACATCTTGCTGTTGTTGAACCCCATTAAGTGTTCCGTCCCAACCTTCATTGATATCTTTTGATTGATAAATAGCCATTCCCCATCTATCATAAATCGTAATTTCAAATTCCTTAATTAAGTGACTATAAGCGTAAAAAACATCGTTTTTACCATCTCCGTTTGGTGTGAATGTATTGGCAATATATAAAGGAAATATAACATTTATTTTTATTGAATCTGTTACCCGACAAGATCTGCTATCGGAATAATTTATTAGATAAGTAATATCTTCATCTGGTTTTGAGTTCACAATGGAACAGTTGTCACAATCTAAGCCTGTTGGAGGTGACCAGCTGTAAATGAAATTAGGGTTTAAACTTATATTTATATCCTCACCATAGTTAATCGTATATATTGAGTTAACGTTCTGATCCGGCTTAGCGAAAACATTAAGTGATGCTGTGTCTAATTCCGAGCAACCACCTTTACTAATAGACACTATATAGTCACCTGTTGATGTTGCAATTATCTGTGGTGATTGTAAGGTGTTTTGATTACCAAAATTTTCACTTTCCCATACATATTGATCGCCTCCATTTGCGAAAAATAAAACTTGATCGCCAATACAAACTGTTGTGTCGGGACCTGCTGATGAATTTATTTCGATGAATTCAATGTTAAAAGTATCAACTGCTGAACCACAAGAACTTTCTGTTTTAATATAGTAAACATCGGTTTGATTTTTTGGGAATACAATAGAGTCTTCAGTTAATTGAAACGACTTATCGTTTTGCTCAGTTATGACGTAATTAGGATGTTGGAAGAACTGAAAAGTAGGGGATTCTTCTTCACATATTGTGTCAGAATTTAAATTACTTGTTGGAGGATGGTAAACAGGTATAATAACTTCTGTTGTGTCTGATCCGCAATTGTTGGTGTAATTTACAAAATAGTGTGTTGTACTGTCAGGTGAAATTGATAAAAAGGAAGTGTTAAAGTTAAAAAGTGTGTCTTTTGTCCACCAAGTGTAATTTGTATCTAAAGGTCCACCAGTTGTATTAATCGTAAGGGTGTTATTAGCACATAGAAAAGTGTCAATGTCGATTGATATTTCCGGAGTTTTAATTATTCTAACGTCTATGTTTGCAGTATCTGAATAGGGGCATTGTGCAGAGTCAATTGCAATTAAAGAAATCGTAAAAAGACCTGTGTCTTGGAAGTAGTGTTGGCCATCGAAATTTTTTGAGATCGAACCATCAGGATAGATCCATTTATATTCAACTCCTCCAGTACTTTGATTATTAAAATTAACAGGTAGGTTTTCGCAATGAATTGAATCTTTAGTGAACTTAATGTTTGCAGTAAGTTTAGAAATATCCATTTTAATAACTGCCAAATTACAGTTTTCGGCATTGTTGGTTTTAGAGTAAGCTGTTGGTGAGACAGGAAATGCAGATGAACCACCACATCCGCCACAAACGGCTTGGTAAATAGTTCCACTAGGGTCAAATCTACTCGTCCCCCCATCTACATGTTCGTATAAAGTATTCCCTCCAAAGAAAGTTGCATACTTTAAAGTAGTAAAATCTTCTCCAAGTAGCATGAAGTAAAAATCTGAACCATTTGTGTTCAATTGATGAGCATCTGAGGTAACTGGTAAACCTGTTGTTCCCACAAAATCTCCATTTGCTAAACCACCCCATCCCGAAATGTAAACTTCTTTACAATTACTTACCATTAACGCTCCTGGTGAAATATTAATTTTTCCATTTCCTGAACCAATAATAGTTGCTGCTTCTAAAACATTTAGATCCTCATTGTATTTTTGTAAAAACTGATGGCTGTTATCATTTTTGTAAACGCCCGAAGTAGTAGGCATTGTTCCAGATGATTGACCATAACAATAGATTTTATCTTCATGGTCAACTTCAACAAAGTAGCTTTGGTCATAATTATTTGTTCCAACGTAAGTAGCAGCAGTTATGCTTCCCCCATTAGGTGCAATTCTTGCTAGGAAACCATCAACATTATTACTATAATTCGGTTGGGAACCATTGTTTGTAGATGTTAAATTATTACTGGTTGTACCTCCAGTAATATAGGTTTCTCCTTTTGAATTTCGTTTACTTGCGTAACAAGCATCGGCGCCAGCACCTCCAAAATAACTACCCCAAATTAATTCTGAAAGATCATTGTTGAATTTTGCGACACAACCATCCTGTATTCCGCCACCGTAATTGGTTTGAAATCCGTTTGGAGTAGGTAGGTCTATACTTGATGTTACAGATGAAATATAAATATTATTAACTTCATCGATATTTACCTCGCCACGATAAATATCTGCGTAATTATGAAATAAATCTTCTGAGCCATTTGCATCATTAAGTGCATCGTTTTCACTTCCTCCGTAATAGGTGCTTCCAATAATTTGATTCCCTAGTTTACTTAGTTTCGTTATAGCAATGTCAGTGCCATTGAGGTAGTCCAATACGTTACTTGCTGATACTGATGTTCCTCCATTAAATGTATCATCATAAGCATTGCTGGATGTAGGGTAATCTAATGAACTTGTAACGCCGTAAATAATCAGTTCGTTTCGGTCATTAACAATCATACTATGTGGTGCTTCTAAACCTGAACCTCCTAAGTAAGTTGAATAGATTAAGCTTGATCCATCTGGACTGAATTTAGAAATAGACATATCAATTTGTCCTCCACCATAAAATTCTTGAAAGGCTCCCAGTGTAATTGGGTATCCTGCGTCGAATGAAATTCCTCCAGCGTAAGCATATCCTAATTGATCATAAGTTGCAGTGTAACCCCAATTATCCAATGTTGCTCCAGTAAATGAAGCAAAATTTAACTGTGGATCGATTATGAGTGTTTCTGTGATTTCTTTAATCGATGTACTTAATGAGAATGTATTCGGACCGATTTCGTTAAAGGTTGTTTTGATTAATTTTTGAGGTGTATTTTTTAAATAGGAAAAAGGTTTTTCATCGATAACTTCTCCGACTGTAGTTGAAATGCTGATAGAATTATTAACCAATTTAGTTGAAGTTGCATTTTGATATTCTATGATAATATTATCAGGGTTTGCATTAGGGCTTAAAATAAATTCATATTTGATGGAATTTCCTTTAAAATATAGTTTTAAGTCAGTGCTAGGGTAAATATCATGAATAACTAGTTCATTTATTGGAGTAAGGTTTGAAGCCCACCTTTCGTCTTTCGATCCAAGGAATTGATTAATAATAAAGTCTTCTTTTTTTAGAATTGAAAAGTTTTTTGTTAAATCGGCTTTTCTTAAACATACTTTAAATGTGTGGCCGGGGATTTCTTTATTTGAACCATCTTTTTTAAACGATTTTGAATGTAAGTCGTGGCTTTGATAATTATGTTTGTTGAGTAAGTGATCTAAGGCTCTAGGGGCTAATAGTTTTATTTTAAAACCATCTTTTTCAATAAAAAAAGACCCGTAATTAAGCTTAGCTGCAAATAAAACCTGTGGGGGATATTGGCCGTTATTTTTAACGAAATATCCTCCTTGAGCAAAACTCCAGGAGGATATTAAATTGATTAATATAAAATACAGTGCCTTTTTCACCTAAAAAAGTTAAAACATATTAAATTAAAACCATTTAATTCGGTTTTTGTTACAGTAACTCCCTTTTTATTTTAGACTATATATTTGCTTCTTTTTGCTAAAAGCTACTCTAAGAATTGAGCAAAGAATTAATAAAATTCCAGCCGAAATAATAAGTAATTGGTTTGGTGTATAGCCTTTTGGGAAAACGGGTAAGAGATTATTTTCATCATCTTTTTCTTGAACTTCTAAAGAAGCGATTTTTGTTTTGTACTTTTTTAAATAAGCTTGGTAACGATTAGCTTCCCACCAGGTAATATCGGTGAGGTTATTCATCTCGTCGCCTCTTCTTTTTTGTACCTTTTTGTAGTAAGGTAAAACGTGATCACATAATTCATCTGAAATACTAGCAGGATGGGTCAATACATATCTACATTGAAAGTTTTGTTTGTTTTTTGTTTCTGTAAAAGCCAAGTCTTGCGGGAAATGTTCTCTGTCATAACGCACATGTAATCGGGTGAAATGTAAGTTGCCTTGGTAGCTAGAACCCCAATTGTTTTGATTCATGTTTAACCAATCAACTCCAGCGTTTAGTAATTCCTGTGAAGCTGGTGGAGTTGTGTTACAAGGGTCACATTTCGCAAAGTTCTTTCCATCTAAATTCCATGCATATTCAACAAATACAGAAGACTTATTATTGGTCCATTTTTTACTGAATACACTTTTGTAAAAATCTCCAAACACCCCTTCTACAAATAGAGGAATCTTTTGATTTGAAGGCATTTCTTGTGTTCGGTAATTTGATGTTTCAACTCTTCCATTTTGAGTTAATGCGTAAACAATCAAATCTTGTGTTCCATTAGCGTTTGCCATTCCTAATCGAATAGGAAGCATGAACTTTTTATGTGTGAATGAGATTTGAATTGGACTTAAATAATTTCCTCTTCGCTGATTAAGTCTTTCTGTATTCACTTTAGCCACAAAGAATTTCATATTGTCTTTGATGTAAGGTGTTAAAACTTCATCTGCTCCGGACGGTATTTTATAATCGTTATCCGTTAACCAGTTTTTTAAACCATTAGATTCGGTTGCTGAAAGAATAAGAATATCATATTCACCGATTTCATATTTAGCTTCAATTTTTACGCCCTCATATTTTATGTTTATCGAAGCTTCTTCTTCCACCATCTCGAAGTTAGAATCAGACATAGCCAGTGCTTTATATTTTTGAACATCTGTATAACATGGATTTCGATCAAAATATTCCGTTAGTCGAGGTGCTGAATAACTATCAAATCGTTCAAATAAATCTTTCTGAATAACCTTTATCTCGTCCTTTTTTAAAATTACTGGTACCGGAACTACCATCGCGAATTCGCTAAAATCACCTTGGTAGTCATTTGCCATCGTTATCGTATTTCTGTTTGTTTCAGAATTTCGAGCTAGAATAACTTGAGATGATTTATTAAATAGTTTTCCACCTGCTTTTGCTACGTAAAATCCGCAAAATGCATTTGCTGAAATAGTAAATGCCGTTAAGGCTCCAAATAATAGATTTGTTTTTTTCATGTTATTAATTGTTAATCATTTGTTTCCAATTGAAGTTTTTTGATTTATGAATAGAATCTAAAAAGGGGGTAAGTGGTGAAATAAAGAATAAGACCCAAAATGGAGCTGAAGATAAGTAGTGAAACTCCATTAAGTAAAAAGAAATAACAGCAACAATACTTGCCCAAATTGCTCTAGTTGTAATGTGTTTTGGAGTTGTTCTCGGATCAGTAATCATGAAGAAACTAAACAGTAATAGTGAACCGCTTGTGAACTTGTGAAATATAAAATCAATTGGCCATTCTAAATAAAAGTTTAAATAACAGGTTTCCAAAATGAATAATGTTCCAAGGAAAACAAGTCCGTTGATGAGTTGTTTAACTTTTGTTAAAACAAGCCATGAGAAAATCCCAATTCCTAATAAGTAGGTAGATGCACTGCCCCATTGACCGGGTGAAATCCATGCATCATCGGTAATTAAAATTGTGATGATGATCCCAAAATTAACAGGGTTGAAGATATGTTTTCCGTTGTATCGGATTAGAAATTTAGGCGCGATTGATAAAATTCCTGCAATAACGTAAGTTGAGGTTTCGTTGGCTCTTAATAATAAAACTAAACCCAGTCCTGAAATTATTGCACTTAGTATAGATTGGTAAGTGAGTTTGTATTTAAGTATTGCTAAAGCTTGAGTTATCGCGATAGTTAAGAAAACAACAGTAATAACCTGGATAGGTATTTGCCAATTTAAAAAACTTAGTCCGAAAATTAAGAAAGAGCCTAAGAACACAATTTGGAAAAATCGTGGATCTCGAAGTGAATGTTTTAAATACATTTAAATTGGTTTGAACTTTAGATGTAAAGCTTAAACCAATTCCATAAAAATTATTAAAAAATAAAATAGCGAGTTGGTTTTTTAGGCTCAACTTGCTATTTATTAGTGTTTTATTTTTCAGAAAAGTATTGGAAAAAATAAGGAATTGTTTCTATTCCTTTGTAAAAATTAAATAATCCATAATGTTCATTTGGAGAATGAATAGCATCTGAGTTTAATCCAAATCCCATAAGTATTGTATTTGTTTTTAAAGCTTTTTCGAAAAAAGAAACAATTGGAATACTTCCTCCTTGTCTCACAGGAATAGGTTTTTTTCCGAATGTTTTTTCCATAGCTTGGCTAGCGGCTTCATATCCTTTGGAATTCAAATCAGTAACAGCAGGTTCTCCACCATGATGTACAGAAACTTTAACTTTTACGGATTTGGGAGCAATTTTTTCGAAGTGTTTTTTGAAGATTTCAGAAATATCCAAACTGTTTTGATCCGGCACCAATCGCATGGATATTTTAGCAAATGCTTTCGATGGTAATACTGTTTTTGCTCCTTCTCCTGTATATCCACCCCAAATTCCATTTACATCAAGTGTTGGTCTTATTCCAAGTCGTTCAGGAGTAGAATATCCTTTTTCTCCTTGCTCTTTTTCAATATCAATAGATTGTTTGTATTCCTCAAGATCAAAAGGTGCTCGTGCCATTTCAGCTCGATGTTCTGGACTAACTTCTAATACTTTATCATAAAATTCAGGAATAGTAATTTGGTTGTCTTCATTGGTTAATGAAGCAATCATTTTACATAAGGTATTAATTGGATTCGCAACAGATCCACCATATGTTCCTGAATGTAAATCTCTATTAGGTCCTGTAATTTCAACCTCCATATAAGCCAATCCTTTTAATCCCGCTGTAATGGAAGGGTCTTCGTTACTAAGCATATGTGTGTCGGAAATTAATATAACATCGTTAGAGAGCAATTCTAAGTTGTTATTTACGAAGTTTTCAAGGTTTACACTCCCAACTTCTTCTTCCCCTTCAATTAAAACTTTAATGTTACACGGAACTTCATTGGCTTCGATCATGCATTTCAAAGCTGCAAAATACATGTAGAATTGTCCTTTATCGTCGGCAGCACCTCTTGCATAAATTTTATTATCCTTTATTACTGGCTCAAAAGGAGGACTTGTCCATAATTCAATTGGATCAGCAGGCTGAACATCATAATGACCATAAACCAAAACAGTAGGTAGGGAGTTGTTTATGATTACCTCTCCAAATACTATTGGATGACCTGGTGTTTCAAAAAGTTGTATGTTGGATAATCCTATTTTATTCATAGAGTTCTTCACCCAATTAGCACAATCTCTTGTGTCTTTATCGTGCTTAGAATCCGCACTGACGGAAGGAATTTTTAAAAGCTCAACTAAGTTGTTTAAAAATTCATCTTTCCTTGCTTCTATATTTTGTTGTGTATTCTTCATTTTTTTTGAATTAATATCGAATTACTAAGCCGTATTCATAGTTGTCAGTTTCTTCCATTGTTTTGAAGATTGAATTGCCGTAATAAATTGTACTGTCGGTTTTGCTAGTGATCTTGATTTCCTGTATTGATGGAGCGTTTTCAAGTATTTTTTTGGAGTGATTGGTCTTGAAACTGATGTTTTAACAAAGATTTCGTTTGGTTGAATAATTATTTTATTTTCTGAGGATAGGTTTATTCGTCTCAAAAATTCTCCTTTCCTAGTAGACAAGTCACCTTTACTAGTTTTGAAAATAGCGACACTTCTTTGTGAGGAAAGAGTATTGTAGGTTATTGATACTAATTCGTTCGTCTTATTTACGATAGTAAATGAAGTCGTGTAAGAACAACTGAAAACTAATACACTTATAAGGGCAGTACTTATTAAAACTCTCACGAAATTAAAATACATAAAAAGCTCTGATGTGTTATCATCAGAGCTTTCAATTCGTTATTTATTTTACTTATAAATTTGGTTGAGGAGTTAATCTCAAATAAGGTTTTACTTCTTTAAATCCTTTTGGGAAAATTTCAGGAATGTCTTCTGTTTTAACTCCAGGAACAACAACACATTCGTCACCGTTTTTCCAATTAGCAGGTGTTGCTACTTTATGATATGCTGTTAATTGTAAAGAATCAATAACTCTTAACAATTCATCAAAGTTTCTTCCAGTAGATGCAGGATAAGTAATCATTAATTTGATTGTCTTATCTGGAGCAATTATAAAAACAGATCGAACTGTTAAGTTTGATAATGCATTTGGATGAATCATATCATAAAGGTCAGCTACTTTCTTGTCCTCATCGGCAATGATAGGGAAGTTGACAGTAGTGTTTTGAGTCTCGTTAATATCCTTAATCCAACCATTGTGTGATTCAACGCCGTCAACAGATAGCGCTGCTATTTTTACGTTTCTTTTATCAAATTCAGGTTTGTATTTTGCAACAGTACCTAATTCAGTAGTACATACAGGCGTATAATCAGCTGGGTGAGAAAATAATATCCCCCAACTATCTCCTAACCAATTGTGAAACATTAATTCACCTTCCGTTGATTGTGCTGTAAAGTTTGGTGCTTCATCACCTAGTCTTAGTCCCATTTTATTTTAATTTTAATTTGATCCAAGGTAAATCTATTTAAATAAATTTTAGTCATATTAAAAAATTACATATTTTTTGAGTTTAATTTTATTGGTGCAGTACTATAGATAGTTGTGTGATTTGGCTGAAATTTTATGATGTTTGAAAAGTGATTTGGGTTGTCTTGACAATAAAAGTGTATTTATATTCGGGTAAAAAAAATCCCTAACGAAACTCGTTAGGGATTTAATATTTCAAGGAAATAATTTTATTAAACCGACTCAGCTAAAACAATAACTTTATTGTCATTCATTTCTACAACACCACCTGAGATTGTATATTCTTGAGTTTGGCTATCCGCATCAATAACAGTCATTTTCCCAGTTCCTAGAGCAGAAACGATAGGAGCGTGATTATTTAAAATTTGAAACGAACCATCAATTCCAGGTAAAGCAATAGAAGTTATTTCTCCTTCATATACTTTGCTGTTTGGTGTTACAATTTCTAAGTTCATTATAAATGTGTTGTTACGTTATTAACCTTTGTTATTTGAGATCATTTTCTTTCCTTTCTCAATAGCTTCCTCAATGGAACCAACTAAGTTAAAAGCAGCTTCAGGGTATTCATCAACTTCTCCGTTCATGATCATTTTAAAACCTTTAATCGTGTCTTCTATAGGAACTAATACTCCTTTTAATCCTGTAAATTGCTCAGCAACATGGAAAGGCTGTGATAAGAATCTTTGAACTCTACGAGCTCTATGTACAGCTTGTTTATCTTCTTCAGATAATTCATCCATACCTAAGATTGCAATGATATCTTGTAGTTCCTTGTATTTTTGTAATAAGGTTCTTACTTCTTGCGCAGTGTTATAGTGCTCTTCACCAACAATTGATGGTGTTAAGATTCTTGAAGTAGAATCTAAGGGATCTACCGCTGGATAGATTCCCAACTCAGCAATCTTACGAGAAAGTACTGTCGTTGCATCTAAGTGAGCAAACGTTGTTGCTGGAGCTGGATCGGTAAGGTCATCCGCAGGTACATAAACCGCTTGAACCGAAGTAATAGATCCACTCTTAGTTGAAGTAATCCGCTCTTGCATCATACCCATTTCAGTTGCTAAAGTAGGTTGGTAACCTACTGCAGATGGCATACGACCTAGTAATGCTGACATTTCAGAACCTGCTTGGGTAAATCTAAAGATGTTATCTATAAAGAAAAGTATATCTTTTCCTGCACCGTCACCGTCACCATCTCTAAAATACTCAGCTAATGTTAAGCCTGATAAGGCAACACGAGCACGAGCTCCAGGAGGCTCATTCATTTGTCCGAATACGAAAGTAGCTTTTGATTCTTTAATAATTTCTTTATCAACTTTAGAAAGATCCCATCCGCCTTCTTCCATAGATTTATCAAATTCTTCTCCGTATTTGATAATTCCTGATTCAAGCATCTCTCTTAAAAGATCATTTCCTTCACGAGTTCTTTCTCCTACACCAGCAAATACTGATAAACCACCGTGACCTTTTGCTATATTGTTTATCAACTCTTGAATAAGTACAGTTTTACCTACACCTGCTCCTCCAAATAAACCAATTTTACCTCCCTTAGCGTAGGGTTCAATTAAATCAATTACCTTGATACCTGTAAAAAGCACTTCAGTTGCTGTTGATAATTCTTCAAATAATGGAGGTTGTCTGTGTATTGGATAACCACCTTCTTTTGAAACAGGATCTAAACCATCGATAGGGTCTCCAACAACGTTGAATAATCTTCCGTAAATGTCATCACCGATAGGCATAGTAATCGCTGAGCCAGTAGCAACAACGTCTAGTCCTCTTGATAATCCATCAGTAGAATCCATTGCAACTGCTCTAACTGTATCCTCACCAATGTGACGTTGTGTTTCAAGAACAATTTTAATTCCTTTTTGATTAACTACTTCTAGAGCATCAAATATATTTGGTAATTCTCCTGAACCCTTTGAGAAAGCAACGTCAATTACTGGCCCGATTACCTGTGTGATTTTACCTGTTTTAGCAGACATATTTCAATTGAGTTTTATAAATATTAGTTATACTAAATTTGGGCGCAAAGTTATGTAATTTTCTTTTATTAAAGTAATTATTATTGATAAATTTAATTCCTTAATTTTGCTTCAGTATTTAGTAATCATATTTGGATATAGAGAAAGTATAAAGAAGTGGAGGTATATAGAGGTCTTTCTGAGTATTTACCAGCTAAAAATGCTGTTGTTACAACTGGTACATTTGATGGTGTTCATGTTGGACATAAAACAATTATAAAAAATCTGAAGAAAGTTGCCACCGATTTTGATGGGGAGACTGTTTTGGTGACTTTTCATCCTCACCCAAGACTTGTTCTCGAGGAAGATTGTGATTTAAAGTTGTTAAGTACTATAGATGAACGGATTGAATTACTGGAGAAAGAAGGTGTTGACCACTTAATTATTATTCCTTTTGATAAAGAGTTTTCGCGGATGAGCTCGATGGAATTTGTTCGCGAAATTTTAGTTAAACAAATAGGAACCCAAAAATTGGTAATTGGATATGATCACCACTTTGGAAGAAATAGAGAGGGTTCTTTTAGTCATTTACTTGAGTTTGGTCCTCTGTACGGTTTTGAAGTAGAAGAGATTCCAGCTTTTGATGTAAACCATGTTAATGTAAGTTCAACCAAAATTAGGGAAGCATTAGAATTAGGAGATATTGTAACCGCTACTAAATTTCTAGGACAGCCTTATAAGGTTTCCGGAGAGGTTGTTAAGGGAGAGCAATTGGGTAGATTAATCGGTTATCCAACAGCGAATATCAAAGTCAAGCAAGCCTATAAATTAATTCCTCAACAAGGTGTTTATGTAGTTGGTGTAACAATTGGTAAGGAACATTTGTTTGGGATGTTGAACGTGGGAGTTCGGCCAACCGTTAGTGCAGAAAAAGAGGTTTCTATTGAGGTGAATATATTTGATTTTGATCAAGACATATATGGAAGTCAGATTGAAATAGATTTTATCAAGCACATTAGAAACGAAATTCAATTTGACAGCGTTAATGAATTGAAACTACAATTGGAACAAGATTTGTTTTTATGCAAGAAAATTCTAACAAAAGTATGAGATTTTTGTTAATACTATTTCTTTTTGTGTCTCAGGTGGGTATAAGTCAATTATACTCTGATTCAGCGTATAAAAAAGTTGCTGTCTATAATGATCTTCAAGATGCCCTAGTTGATTCGGGAAGTGTGAAGAAATTGATTCTTAAGAGGGATAAGCTGACTATTTTCCCCATGGATATTCTGAAGTTAACAGAACTCGAATATTTAGATTTAAGTTCAAATAAGATAGATTCATTACCTCCTGAAATAAATCAATTAAAGAATTTAAGAGTTTTGATCTTAACAAGAAATAGTCTTGTAAAATTTCCAAAAGAAATCTTTGAACTTCAATATCTAAAAGTTTTAAAAATAGGAGGTAATGAGTTTGAAACTATACCTAGAGGGATAGATAGTTTGAAAGTGATCGAGGAAATTGATTTGTGGAATACGAGTATCAATGATTTACCATTCGGTATTGAAAATATTAAATCACTAAAACGATTGGATCTGCGTGGAATCTTGCTGAATTACGAAAAGCAAGAAGAGATTTTCGAATTACTTCCTAATGTTAAAGTTTATTTGAGTCCAGCATGTAATTGCGGATTTTAAATTATTATTTCTTTTTATTTCTAGGATGAAATTCAATGATTTCACTTCTTAAAAAATCACGATCTAAGTGCGTGTAAATTTCTGTTGTGGTAATTGATTCATGTCCTAGCATTCCTTGTATTGCCCTTAAGTCGGCGCCACCTTCTAAAAGATGAGTAGCAAAAGAATGTCGGAAAGTATGTGGGCTAATACTCTTTTTGATCCCCGCAGATAGACAGAGCCTTTTGATTATAGTGAAAATCATCACTCTTGTTAAGCCAGCTCCTCTACGATTTAAAAAAAGAATGTCTTCTTCTCCAGGTTTAATTGTTTGGTGATTCCGGTAATGTTGTGTGTAAAGTTGAATTTCCTTAATTGCTTTTTCTCCTATTGGTACAAAGCGTTCTTTGTTTCCTTTTCCGATAACTTTAATAAACCCTGAGTCAAAAAATAAATTGGTAATTTGAATTCCAATTAATTCGCTAACTCTAAGGCCACAACTATAAAGGGTTTCTATGATGGCTTTGTTTCTTTGTCCTTCATTTGAGCTTAAATCTATTTGATTTACAACCTCATCAATTTCATAAACAGAGAGCGTATCGGGAAGTTTACGACCAGTTCTTGGAGCCTCAAGAAGTTTGGAAGGATCATTTTTTATGAAATCCTCAATTATAAGATATTTGTAAAAACCTTTTATTCCTGAAATAATTCGTGCCTGACTTACAGGACTCATTCCTAAATCGGCAATCCAATAAACAAATTGCTGTAATTCTTTTAAATCAAATTCACGAGGTGGTTTTGGCTTTTTTAGAGCCCCAGCAAATTTATAAAGCTTATCAATATCTCTTAGATATGCTTCGATTGAGTTTTTAGATAAACTTTTCTCAAGCTTTAAAAACGATTTGTATCCATTCCGAATAGCTCTAGACATTAATTTAAACCTCTACTATCTTTAATTTTTTCATAAGCTTCCTGTACTTTTTGAAACTTATCCTCAGCCGTTTGAACATGATCTTGTCCTAAATGAGCCACTTTATCTGGGTGATATTTAACCGCCAATTTTCGATATGCTTTTTTTAATTCTACTTCATTAGATGAAGATGCAATTCCTAGAATTTTGTAACACGTATTTAAACTTGGTCCTTGTTGTTTTCTTGCTTGTTGACGACCGGATTGATAAGATCTTTGACCACCTTGTGAATGTTGTTGAGTATACATGGCTTTCATACTTAAGAATTCATAATGGTTAATTCCAATACCATTACTAATTCTTTGAATCATATCTATTTCAGTACTGTGAATCTCTCCGTCAGATAATGCAATACCAAACATATATTGAACCAATAGACGTTTCTCGGCAATTCGCATGTTTAATTTAATTTGGTTTGCTACATCATCAATAGGGATTTCTTGCTTTAATACTTCCCCTAATACCTTTATTTTTTCAATTGCGATCGCCTCTCCAAAGTTTTGAAGGAAGTATCTTTTCACATAATCAAGTTCTGACTTTAATATTTTACCATCCGCAGTCATTACTGCGGCAGATACTACAATGAGTGCTGCACTAAAATCTCCACGTTGGGTTTGTCGTTTCCTACCATGTTGTTTTGGGTCTTCGTCGGATCTGAAAATAGAAGTTCCTCCTTTATCGAATGCGCTACCAATAGCAACACCAATTAAAGCGCCAATTGGACCTCCGCCTAAAATCCATCCTAAACCTCCACCTAAAATTTTTCCTAACATTGTTTAAAATTTATTGCATTTTTGTCAAAACATATACCATTTAGGTATTTTTGCCAATTTGACGGACTATAAAGATATGAAGAATCATTTTGTACTTTTTGACTTAGATGGAACTATTACAGATTCATCTTTAGGTATTATAAATTCGATACAATACGCCTTGAATAAAATGGGTTTAGAAGAAAACGATAATGATCGACTACGTTCCTATGTAGGCCCATCTTTAAAACAAACTTTTTTGAGTAATTACTTTCCAGAAGGAGATGCTTATTTGCAGGCCATAAAATATTACCGAGAGTATTATGCCGAACAAGGTATTTTTGAAAACAAGTTATATGAAGGAATCGAAGATGTTTTAGAAACAGTTCATAATGCCGGCGGGAAAATAGCTTTAGCTACTGCAAAACCAACCTATTTTGCTAAAATTATCTTGAAGTATTTTGGGATATATGATGTTTTTGATACCGTTGTCGGAAGTCATTTAGAAGGTACAAGATCTTCAAAAAACGAAATTATTTTTGAAGTGTTAGATCAATTGGGGTTACCTCAGTCAGATTCTATCTTTATGATTGGAGATCGAGAATATGATATTTTTGGGGGACAGCATCACAATTTAAAAACAATTGGTGTAGAATATGGATATGGACCTAAAGGTGAACTTTTAAATGCTAAACCTGATTATCTGGTTAACTCAACAAAGGAAATTTTAAGTTGCTTTTAAATTATTTACTTCCCAATAATTAATCGGAAATCATACTCAAAACCTTTCGACGGTGCTTTTGCATAGTTATATACAATATCTCCTTTGGGGTCTATTAGAAAGTAGTTAGCTGGAGTTTGCCAGTGTGATTTTTGAACTCTAAAATCAGCTATTTGATAATCAACCAATAATTGAGCTTTAAAATTGTAGTGGAAAATGTGTTCCGTTTTCTTTTTATTCATTAAGAATCTAGCGTATTCAGATTTTTCAATATCTGTAGAAATACAAACTACGGTTAAATCATCTTTATATCTTTGTTTGAGATAATCAATGATTTCAAGTTCTTTTTCAAAGGTCGTATCCCAACTTCTAAAAAAAGCTAGATATACGTATTTTCCTCTATAATCATGTAAATTGAAATTAGTGTTCTCATATTCGATTGTTATTTCTGGAGCCTTAGATCCGACTTCTAAATGGTTTATTTCTCCTTTTATATTTTTAGCAATGATTTTATGCAAGGGATAAGCAGTTGTTTCAATAATCTTGTCTAATGTGGCTGTTAGTTTTGATTTACGGTAATAATAAACATTTGATATTTCCTGTATTCCCTTCATTAAAATTAATTCATTTAATTCCCTATTGTTAGATGTTTTAGGGTTCACTTCGTCTAGCATCATTACTAAATCAGTTCTGTTCATGTATTTATGAAAAGGGGATACATCGTTGCTAAGTATTGTGTGCTGAACTATTCCTTTAAAAAAGGCATTAAAAACGTGCATGCTTTGTATGTTTCCAGAGAAATCTTCTGTATTAGAAATGTGTCTTTTTATAAATTCATCTCTATATGTTCTCATTACATACATATTTAATTCTGCTATTTTGAATTTTAAATATTTTTGAAAATATGTATTGTTAATTGTTTCGTAAACAGCTTGAATACTGTCGGTAAAGTTGAGTATGTGTTTGTAATTCTTTCTTTTAAATGGATTGTTAGCAAGGAAGTCTGAGCATGTGATGTCAAGCGTATCGATTAAGTAATTCAGCTCGTTAGTAGATGTGTTTTTTATTAATGCTTTTCTTAAGTCCTTCGCGAAAAATCCATTTGACTTTTTTAGCTTTTTTAAAGCTGCCCGAATAGTTATATAATAATTTGATGAAGGCTCTATAAAAATAGTGCGTTCAACTTTACCCAATTTAATAATTGCAAAATTTGTTGAGGAACTATTGAATTTAAGGTTGAAATTACCAAAAGCATCAGTAAATCCCTCTGATATTGTTTCTGGAGTATTTGTAATAAAATCTCTTACGATTACCAGTTCAACTTTTTTGTTGTTATAGGTTCCGCCTTCTACACCTTTAATATTTCCAGAGATAGAGCTTTCAAGTCCAGTTCCGAATACGTTAAGGGTAACAATTAAAAATATGTTTAATAAAAGTTTATTCACTTGCTAAAAAAGCATTTAATTTTTCAGGTAGAAATTGTGAAACGTCTCCATTATTTCTCAATATATCACGAACGATTACGCTGTTTATTGCCAAGAATTCAGTATTGGTCATGAAAAATATAGTCTCAACAGATTCTTCAATCTTGTTATTCATGATAGCAATACTTTTTTCGTATTCAAAGTCTTTTACATCTCTTAAACCTCTTACAATGAAATTAGAGTTGTTCTCTTTACAGAAGTTGACTGTCAAACCCTCGAAGCTTTCTACTTTAATTTTAGGTTGATCACCAAAAATTACTTTGATGTGATTGATTCTTTCCTTTAAAGTGAAAAAATATTTTTTATCAGAATTTCTTCCAATTGCAATGGTTATTTCATCGAACAAGGGAAGAGCTTTTTGTACAATCGCCTCATGACCTTTTGTAAAAGGGTCGAATGATCCAGGGAAAACAGCCTTTCTTTTTTGATCCATAAAACCAAAATAAATTATTTAAGGTCAACTTAAATAACTAATTCAAATCTTTGTGAGCAATTAGGTGTTGAAATAATAATTTAATAACTGAAAATTGAGAAACTAACATTTCCATATTTCCGTGTTTCAATGTGATTAGAGTGTCGGAATTTTGTCTTTTTTGAATGCTCTACAATAAGCCATCCATCTTCCGTTAGTAGTTTGTGTTTAAAAACTATTTCAGGGATTTCAGAAATTTTTTCCATATCATATGGAGGATCGCAGAAGATAATGTCAAATCGTTTTCGAATGGAACTTAATGCCTTAAAAACATCCTGTTTTGCAGGGCTGAAGTTGTCCAGGCCTAAATCATTCTTGATTTTATTTTGGTAAGCGATACAGTTTGCATCTGCATCAAATGCGGTAACATGACCAACACCCCTTGATAAGAATTCATAAGAAATATTCCCTGTTCCACTAAAGCAATCTAAAATTTGTAAATTCTCAAAATAGTAGTTGTTGTTGATTATATTAAACAGACTTTCTTTTGCGTAATCTGTTGTTGGTCTTACCGGCAAATTATCAGGAGCAACAAATCTTCTACCTTTAAGTTTTCCGCTAATTATCCGCATAAGTGCTGATTAAAGGTGGTGTAAAAGTAGTGCTTTGGTATTTCATTTAAACCTGCGGCAAGTTTAATATTCTTGTTTCGATTGCCAAAATGTAAATTCTTGATGTATTGAAAAAGTAACTGATGCGTTTCTGAACCTGTCTTTATTTCTCCCAGTAAGTAAGTATCAATTTCTAACGGATTGATTTCTAATTGTTCAGCAGTGAACAATACAAAATAAAGAAAATCTTCTTTTTCACTGTAGGAGAATGAATTAACAAAATTAAGTTTGCCGTTTTTTAGGTAAATGAAATCAAAATAGTTTTTATGTACATTTAAAATCACTTTCTTCTCAGAAGCAGAATAAAAGTCTCTAATGATGGATTGTAGTCCAACTGCTAAGTCATGTGATATCTTGGCTTTAGGAAAAACTTTTTTAGTCCAATCATTTAATTCTTTTGGAATAGCATAGCAAACAATAATACCTTCTTTCTCGAAAGCTTTACTCTTATAAACAAAGTTTTCGGGAACTTTGGTGTTGAGGTTTACATACGCTTTTACTTGTGATGCATCAAACAATGCTTTTGGAATAACAGCGAAGTGAGTGTTTGCAACACTAAGAAACACCTCATTGTATTTTTTGGATATTTTAACAGGGGATTTTTTTAACGTTTCAATAAAAGCGTTAATTTTAAATCCCTCCTCTAGGCCACTCTGAAAATCATGTTCGGCAATAGCTATGTGAGTTGAAGATTTTGTTTTTAATGCATTAGCAATAAAGAAATTGTCTCCAACTTTTAAGCTTAAACTATAATTAGTTAGGTTGTTTATATCAAATGATTTATCGATGAAGACATCCATGTTATTGCCAGTTTCCTTCTGTTGTTGGGTTGGTTAAACTTCCAATTTTAATAAGAGCTTCCTCGTCGAAATTTTCAGGATAAATTCTCAAGCCTTCAACGAACGTTTTCTTTAATGTTTGAATTTCTAAGAAGAAAACATATCTACCATTATTGTTCTTGGTTTTCTTTGTTACCATTTCGAATTTTTGTGAAGAATAAGGTACTAACGGAAGTGAATCGATTTGTACTGTATGTTTTTCTCCAAATACTTTTTCTTCTATGGATACATAGGTAGTATCTTTGATTGGGCGGTTATTTCTTATTGCATCATTTACAGCTATGGTGTCATTCTTATCCACTAAGTATTTAATTACAGCTATTGAATCAAACTGGATGAATTTCATCAAAGAATCCCATTCGTTACAATATTCGCCTTTCGCAGCTAGGTACTCTACCTGTAAATCTCTAATGGTAAGCAGCTTTTCTCGAATTTCTATTTCCCTTTTTTCAAAAACATCTTTGAATTCAATATCGTCAGCTAAGCTGAAATATGAACCTACTCCTAGTGCGATTGTAATTATTGATAAAGCAGAAAACATAGAGTATTTAACAATTTTCTTGTGCATTGGAATTAATTGTAGTTCTAAGGCAATGAAAAATATTAGAATACCAATAATACACAGTCCAAAGATTATGAATCCGCTTTTATCTTGCAGATTAACCTTTCGGATATTGATGTCTTTCGATTTAACTTTTGAGATTGTATTTAAATCATTTGGATTCCTAATTTGATTCGCTACAATTAATACATATTTATCTAAGGTTAACGTATCTTTCGTTTTTTTCACCAAGCGATCTAGTTCATCTTTTGGCAATAAGCCTATATCAAATTTGCTTTCAATTTCTTCCACCTTTCCAATTAGGTTGTTTTGGAATTTATTAATTAAAACTTGAACCTCTTTTGCTTTAATTTTGTCTCTTCCAAGCTCTGTTTTACTTTGAAGAATAGCTAATGAATCGGCAATAGGTTTTGCAGCTGCATAAAGCGCGTCTTTCTCCGTTTGCGCTTTAGAAAGAGCGTTTATTTGAACTAAACTTTCGATGTGCGGTGTGTATTGTGCTTCAACCGAATCACACATTGAGATGTAGTAGTCTTCGCCAACAAAGTAAGCTTTCTTATAGCTAACTAATGGCGTTATGATCGTTCCTAAGCCTACTAGGAAAAGTAAACCGTATATAATAGGTTTAAATATGCTGTCCAAATTCATAATCTTAATTTGTTGTTGCGATTAACGATACTAAATTACAATTATTTCATGTTAGAGTTTAATTTTCCAAAAGATAAATATCTATGAACACATTCTTAAAATCTCAGCTTTCCATATTTTTGGAGAACATTTCATAATTAGAGTAGTACCTTTATTTAGTGCAGAAAAATCTGAGCCAATTATTCCCTTTTGAACCCACACGTTTTCAGTCTCTTGCGTTGGTTAAGTTGGAGAAGTTTACTTCTTATAACGAACGGAAAGCGCTGTTTGTTTTGAAAGGGTATGCTGGTACGGGTAAAACTACACTGATTTCAACTTATATTAATTGGGTTCCTCAAGTTGGATTAAAAACAGTTTTAGTAGCACCAACTGGTCGCGCGGCAAAAGTATTATCGAATTATTCCAATAAGTCTGCCTTTACAATACATAAACAAATTTACTACCAGGCTCATGTAGACGGTAATATTGTATTCACTGTTCAAAAAAACAAGTACACAAATACTATTTTTATTGTTGATGAGGCTTCAATGATTAGTAACGTAGGAACGATGGGAGGTTCATTTATTTCTAAAGGAAGAACACTTTTAGATGATCTATTGGACTACGTTTATTCAGGTACAAACTGTCGATTAGTCATGGTTGGAGATACGGCTCAGTTGCCTCCAGTTGGAAGTAATGAAAGCCCCGCATTGGATAGCGTATACTTGTCTACTAGATACCCAATTCAAGTTGGTGAGATTGAATTAAGTGAAGTGACAAGGCAATCACAAGATTCAGGGATTTTGTACAATGCAACCATAATTCGAAATTTACTCAAAAATGAAAGCGATTTTTTCCCCAGGTTTGAGGTAGATAATTTCGATGATATTTTAAAGTTAGGCGGCTATGAAATAGAAGAAGAGGTTTCGACTTGTTATAGTAATTCAGGAATTGAAAACACAGTAATTATTTGTCGGTCGAATAAACAAGCGAATAATTTTAACAAATACATTAAATACAGTGTTTTATATCAGGAAGATGAATTGAACGCTGGTGATTTATTAATGGTTGTTCGAAACAACTATTTTTGGTTAAAATTAGAAACCGATATTGATTTTATTGCGAATGGTGACATGGCGGAAGTGCTCAGAGTTATAAATTATGAGGATAAATTTGGGTTTCGATTTGCAAATGTTTCGATTCGTTTACTTGACTTTAAGAGAGAAGTAGAGTTTGAAATAAAATTACTTTTAGATACATTAAAGGCAGAGACACCTTCGTTGTCCAAAGATGACGGTCGAAGATTGTATGAAGAGATTTGGAATAGTTATTCTGACATAAGGGATAAAAGAAAACGACAAAAAGCAGTTAAGGATGATCCTTACTTTAATGCTTTGCAAGTTAAGTTTGGCTACGCTATCACATGTCACAAGTCTCAAGGAGGGCAATGGGAGAATGTTTTTGTTGATCAAGGCTATCTAAAAGATGAAATGATCAATCGGGAATATATTCGTTGGTTATACACAGCAATAACAAGAGCAACTAAGAAGTTATATCTAACAAACTTTCACGATAAGTTTTTTAGTGCCACTTAATTTTTGACAAAGCCAAAATCAATGTGGTAATGATCATCATGCATGTTATCTACAATTGGCTGAAGGTATTTTGCGAAATAGATATTTTTTTTCTTAAGAAGTTTTCCTGACTTAGTTTTAAATAAATCATTTTTTAAGTTAATCTTAAGCAATACTTTTTTCACAAACATATTTCTTTTTCGGGCAGCAATTTCCAAGGCAAGAATATGTTGAGCCATCATTTCAAAATCTATTTCTATTTTTGGATTTCGCAATAATTTACCATTTGCATCAAACTTCATAGCGTAATGTCGTAACCCGTAATTGTGATCCCTAGTAAATGGTTGCTTGTTTTTTAGTAATGGGGAGCCGAAATCAATAGAAGTTCCATTTTGATGTGTTCTGTGTGGCCACATTTTACCGCCTTTTTTATTAGAACATTCCATAATTAAGAATTTTCTTTTAGGATATTTTACTTTGCAATCTTTGTAAGCATCAAGAGTTATGTTAAGAACTTTAGAGTGCACCCAGGCTCTATTGAATAAAATATAACTTAAAAATGAGAAGTATTTATAATTGTCTTTTTTTCTTGAAAATCTTCTTCCGTTAACCAGTTTTCCTTTTTTAACGGAACCTTCCGATTTGCTTTTTCCTTTCCCTTTTGGTGCAGAAGTGCATGCGCTGGTTAAGCTTATTAAAAGAATTAAAACGATGTTTTTCAATAAAAATGGGTTTTAGTTTAAACTCCCTCCAAATTCTATAACGCAGTTCTGGCCGTACTTTTTGTGCGGTTGAATGGAGGTTGATACGTATATGAATGTACTACTTAGAATGTTTTTTCGGTGACCAAGATTTTTGATTCCATCATCAATTAAAAGATCAATTACAATCTCTTTGGCATCAGTAGACCCGTAATGTATATTCTCACCTAAATAGGAGTATATTTTAATAAGCTTCTTTGTTCTTTTTGTGTAGTTTTTAAAACCAACAGACTGGTGACCTACTTTTCCTGCTTTACCTGTAGTTTTGCTGTGATGTTTAGCAAAAAGATGTAAATTCTGTTGGTGATTTAATGGTAGAAGAGGTGCTTGATTCGCAAGGTCTCTTTTGAGACTTTTAATGTATTTTTTACTGTAAGATGTATGCTTCCTTAAATATGGATTTAATGTGATTTTTAGAAATTTTTGAGGATTTATTCGTGCAAGGTTTATATAGTAAATTACCTCTTTTTCAGTTTGAGTTAACCCCGATTCCTTTAGGTTAACAAGTGCTGTTTTCCTTTCTTCATCAGTCCAATTTGTTGCTGATAACAGGAAAAAGGAAATTAATAAAACCTTTAGCATACTAGTGTAACGAATTATGTTTTCTTTTTATTGAATAGGAGCAGTGTTTTTTTTGATTTTTCTTTATTTAGGAATAATAAAAAGAACATAAGAAGAAAAGGAATAGCAGGTATTTTGTATCGAACTAGACTTCCTATTATTGGAGTTACCATCCCTATTATGGTTAATAATCCAAATGCAAACATGATGAAAAAGTATCCAATTTTATCAAAGTTTTTTATCTGACCATACCAAATACAAAAACTTATAAATGCAAAAACTATTATGTTTTCGATTGCATTTGGCAATATAACAATAGAGTAGATCTCCCAAGGAAATGGTCTGCTAACTGCATTAAAGAATCCAAGCATAAAATACTTTAAAAAACTAATAGGAGTATCTTCTAATTGTCCTGTTTCAATTAAACTTTTTGCTTTTACCTTTTCTGCAAGTCCTAAAAAGGCAGATCTTTTCCATTTGAGTACCGAGAAAAAGCTCCATCTAAAACTATGCTCATGTTTAAGTACTGCCGCTAGAAAGTACACACCAAAGTTGATAATCATTTTTATGATAGGATGAGGACCTTTTTTGTATAATATCCAGAGGTATCCAGTTATTGCTGGAACAAGTGTTAAACCTACGTAAAACTTTATGTGAAATAAGCATAGAAAACAAAAGCAAAGTAATAAGTAATGTTGCCAGTAGGCTCTTTTTGTGAAAATCTTGTTAAGAACATTTAATGTGATTCCGAAAAAAAACAACAAAGGACCTTCTTTTAAGACTGCGCTACTCCAAAAAACTAACGATGGTAAAAAGAATATTATCAATCCCAACCAAATCTTTTTACCTGAAAAGTATCGATGAAACGCTTTATATATAAATGTGATTCCGTAAAAAGAAGCAAAAGAAAAAAATAATAAATGAACGTAGTAGTTACCGAAAGAAATCCACCTTAACAAGGCGTTAATTCTAATTACAGTTCGGTTGTCATTATAAAAGGTGTTTCGTTCTTGCGGAAACCAATTATTCATTGCATCTAAATATGGCAGCAAATCTTTACCTTCATCGATACCGAGCAGTATTCGAAAGTATTTAACAGGGCTATCAAAAAATACACGGTGAAGATGATAGCTATCATCAAAGTAGCGATACGTATCAGCTTCTTCTCTTATGTCGTAATAATAAGTATATAAGTAGGTTAGTGCTAATCCTGCAATAATTTTTAGTACAAAAGCACTAAGTAAAAATTTTCGAGATAAACCTTGAAGGTTGAAAAAACTCCATTTATAAACACCCCAAGAGAAATATAGAAATAAAAATATGGGAAGTACTGCAAACATGACTTTAAAAGTAAAAATAAGAGTTTATGAGTTAACAAAAAAAGGCCATATGCAAAATGCAAATGGCCTTCAAATATCTAAAACCTTCAAGTTATTTTTTGAAAGTCATTTTTTCTTTAATTCTAGCAGATTTACCAGTTCTGTCACGTAAATAGAATATTCTAGCTCTTCTTACTTTACCTTTCTTATTTACTTCAATCTTGTTTAAGAATGGAGAACCTAAAGGGAAAATTCTTTCAACACCTACACCCCCACTTACTTTTCTAATAGTGAATGTTTCTGTAGCTCCTGACCCTCTTCTCTGTAATACAGTACCTTGGAAGAACTGTGTTCTTTCCTTTTCACCTTCTTTAATGGTGTAATATACTGTTATTGTGTCTCCAGCTCCGAATTCTGGCCACTCTTTCAAGTCGACTAATTCGTTTGATATAGTTTTTAATAAATCCATTGTCAATCTTTCTTGGTGATATACTATGCCCCAAAAATGGGAGTGCAATATTACAAAAAAAAATTAATGAAACACTAATGAATTTAATAAATATTAAAAGATCACAAAACTTTTATTATATTCTTTCGTAAAACGACTGACTTCTTTACTATTGTATTGTAGTTTGTGATTTATTTATATGGGTAGAAAGATACGTTAGTGCGCAAAATAAGTTTAAAATATTTTGTAGTTTTTGTTTTTTGCTTGTCGGCATCTTTGTCGTCAAGCAATCTGTATGCTCAAAAGTCTGATCCAAGTTTAAAAGCTCAAATTAAAGCAAGAAAGGAAGAATTAAAAGCGAAACGAAAAGCGAAAGACATTGAGCGTAAGAGAGATGATTTAGAATATCGTAAACTACTTCAACAGAAGGAAAAAGCTAAGAAATATAGACAACAACAACTTAAGAAGGAAGCTGGTTTAGCAAAAAAATATAGAGAACAACAAGAAGCTAAAAGGCAAAAAGATCTCCTAAATAAAAAAAAGGAAGAGCGTTCTAAGCAACAAAAAATAGCAGAGGAACAGGCAGAGGAACAAAAAAGATTAGCAGAAGAAGCTAAAGAAGTTTTGCGCGAAAAAGCAAAAGAACAAAAACGGATTCAAGATGAGCTCAATGCCCAAAAGGATTTAGATGCTTTAGAAAAGAGATTTAAAGACGAACAGGAAAAAGCAGATGAAATTGCTATTCAGAAGAAAAAAGCATTAGAGGAAAAAGAAAAGGCCATTCAAAAAGAACAAGATGATTTGGAAAAAAAGGCCACACTAGACCAAAAAAAGAATGAGCAATATGAAAAAACTAAAAATAATGCCCAAGTAGAAGTTGACGAAATAGACTTAAAAAATAGTAAGGAGAAGTCAACGAATGAAGCTCAAACAGAAGCTCAAAAGAAAATAAAGAAAATTAAAGAGCAACGTGCTTCCGCTAAGATTAAAGTGGAAATGCGCATCAAAAAGGAGTTGCAAAAGAAACAACTTTTAGATTTAAGAAAAAGAACAGAGAACGCAATTCAAAATAGAAAAAGGTTAAAAGATGCAGCGAACAAACGAAAAAAATATGATCGAGAACGATTTAAAAAGGAGTTAGTTAAAATTAAAAGAGAAATTGAGAATAGGAGAGATATCGATGGTTTTAAGAGGAAGGCGCTCGCTAAAGAGCAAGAACTAAAACAAAAGTATCAGGATAAAATAAACAAAAAGAATGCAGACCAAAACGCTATTTTAACAACGAAAGAGCAAAATGTAGCTTTAATACAAGAAAAAATGGATAAGGCTGCTCGTAAAAGAGCTGAACTTCAGAAGAAGCTAGAAACGGAAAGAAATAGTGAATTAGCAAAAGAAGCTAAAAAGCTCGCTAATGCAGAACGCTTATTGGCTGAAGAGCAGAAAAAAGATTCTGATCGTCAGCGAAAAGAAGATGAAGATTTGATAAATAAGCTTAATAAATTTAAAAATATTGAGACCGCAAAAAAAGTAAAATCACAAGAAAAGAAAAATGATAAATTGGCGAAATTAGCCGAAATAGCAAGGAAAAAAGCTGCTGTAGCAAAGAAAAAAGCTGCTTTTGAGGAGGCTCAAAAGATTGCTTTTCAAAAGCGAGAAGAAGAAAAGAAAAAACAAGCTCAGGAAAAAGCTGTAATTGCCTCGGAGAAAGCAAGAAAAGATGCTGAGTTTGCTGATAGAATGAAAAAACGGGCCGAGAAAGTTGAAGGTCTAAAAGCGGAAGCTGATAAATTAAAACGTGCGATAAAGAAGAAAAAACTAGAAGGAAAAGCTAATAGAGATAAGTTAAATGAAGAGTTTTTATCAGGAAAAGATTCTTTAAACACAGTGAAAAAACAAGAAGTATCAAAAGATCAAATTGAAGAGAGAGAAAGGAAGGAAGGAAGCGACTTTTTATCAAGAGAGCAAAAGAAAAAACTTGAGCAAGAAGAATTAGAACGTAAAAATAAAAAGTTGGAACGTGAGAAGGAACTAGAAATTCAAAAACTTGCGAATAAAGAAATTCAAAAACATCAAAAAGAATTAGAAAAAAAGGAAAGTGTTTATGCCGATTATCAGCGTAAGATTGAAGAGAAAGTAAATGATTCTAAAGAAAACTTAAAGTTGGTTAAGGAAGCAGAAGCAAAGGCGGAGAAGTTGGAAAAGGAAAAGTTAACTGTAAAGAGAAAACAATTATTAGAAAAAGAAAGTGAAGCGCAAAAGCGGAAAGCAAGTTTAGATAAAAAAATAGCTGACAAACTAAAGCTTAAAAATGAGTTAGCTAGTAAAAAGGAGTCCTTAAGGCTAAAGGTTCAAGCTGAAAAAGATTCTTTAGATCAAGTTGATTTTTTGAATAAACAACAAAAAGATTCGCTATTTGCTGTAAATAAGTTGAAAAAAGCAAAGGAGTTGGCAAGGAAACTTGAAGAAAAAGCAAAGATTAAAGCCCTGCTTGCAGCGGAAAAACTGAAAATCATCAAGGAAAAAGAAGCTCAGGAGAACAAAATAGCTGAAATTAATAGTCCGCTAGAGGAGAAGAAGAAGGCATTAAAAGAATCTGCTAATAAAGATAAATTGAAGAAAAGAGCAGAGAAGGTGATAGCTGTAAAAGTTGCCGAAAATTCTGAGAAAGATAAAACTACTGGAGTGACTAATGTTAAACCATCTGAAGCTATTGCTTCAGATCCTAAAAAGCAGAAAACTGCCTTAGAATTAGAAAAGGAAAAAATAGCAAAAAGGGAAATAAAACGAAAGAAAGAGCAAACAGAAAAGCTCAAAGAAGCGGCAAGAAAAAAAGATTTAGGATTAGAGCAGGCTCAAATGGAACAGTTGAAAAGGCTTGCTAACAAAAGAGCTGAAGAAAATAAAGAAGCTCAAAAGGCAAAGCGGAAAGCGCTTAAAAATCAACAAAAAGAATTGAAGAGAGGGGCAAAGAAAAGAGATGCTCAAATGATTGCTGATGCCAACAAAACTATTGATAAAAAGGCGGATAGCTTAGAAGAAAAGGTGGTTAAAGCGGCTGTTATTGATGAAGAGAAAAAACAAGAACGAGTTGCTGAAAAAAAAGCCTCTAGGTATGATGAAGTTGCTTCTGAATTAGCAAAGAATAATGCTCAAATTGAAAAGCAAGAAAAAGAAAAAACAGCAAAAGAGGAGAAAAAATTAAAGATTCTTCAAGACAAGGACGCAATTCGTAGAGCAAAATTAAAAGCGCGATTAAAGTTGAATGAAAATGTACAAGAGAATGAGACTTTCAAAGCAAAGGTAATTCGTGAATTCAATGAAGGAAAGGCCGTAACGGGACGAAAGAAAAAGCAAAAAGAATTCATTATTAAGGAGTACCAAAAAGAGGTTAAAAAGAAATTAGAAGAACAGGTTAAGTTGGCTGAAAAGAAGTTGGTTGAAGCAGAGAGAAACGCTGCAATTCAAAAGGAGAACCTAAAAGGATCTACCTCATCTCGGAACCAAATGTATGCATATTCTAAAAAGATTAAAGAATTAGAGGCTCAGTTGAAAGTTGAACAGGAATCTAAAGCTTTAGTAGAAGGTGGTTTAAATGAACTAAATGAATCTGGATTAACTGGGAATAATGTTGAGGTTGAACGGAATGAAAAAGAGACGAAAATTAAAGAGCGCGAGCTTAAAATTAAAGAGATTGAGAAAGAGTTAGATAGATTACGAGAATTACACAAAAAATCGAAAAATAAATATTACGCAAGTAAAGCTAAGAATAAAGCTAAAAAAGATGCGGGTTTAGAAAACGTAAAAGAAAAGCTAGAAGCAGCTAAATTAAAGCGTGATTTCGCAAAGCTGGAAACACCAGAGCAACGAAATAGCAGACTTAAAATTGAAGGTGAAAAACGAAAGTTGTTAGCCAAAAAGCGAAAGCAAAGGTTGAAATTAGAGCGTAAGAAGGCAAAACTAGAAGCTCAAAGAAGGGCATTTAAAATAGCAGAGAAAGAAGCTCTTATTAGTGAGAAAGTCAAGTTAATTAGAAAAACACAAAAAAGGCAAGATTTAATTTTAAAAGATAAGGCACAGGCTGAATTAAAAGCAGAAAACGAAACTGCAGCTTTTAGAAAAGATAGTATCCGTAATGCGAATAAACTATTAGTAGAGAAGTTAAAGCGTGAAAAGGCTCAGAAGCAACGAATTGACGAGTTGGTAAAGCTAGAAGATAGAGCTAGAATTGATGCTAAATTATCGAGTGAAGCTTTGTCTAAAGATGTGAAAAATAAATTACTCAAAGAACGTGCAAGGCTAAGTGGAGAACTAGATAAAATTGAAACGGAAAGGAATGCTGAATTAAAGAAAAATAATAGAGAAAAAATTAAGAAAAAAATAAGAAATGCTAAGGGTGAAAAGGTAAGCATTGCTAGAGATTCACTAAAACGTATTCTAGAGGAAAAGTCAGAAGTTGAATGGCAAAAAATTGCAAAGAAGGAAAAGATGTTACTAGCAAAAAGTAAAGCTAAAAAACAAGCTTTAAAGCAAGTAAAGAAAGCTATTATTGAAAAGCAAAAAGAAAGTGGAAAGGTAACAGATGATGAGAAATTAAAACAAGAAAAGGAAAAGTATCTAAAGGAAAAAAAGAGGTTAGAAGAAACTTTAACTGCTGCAAACAAGAAGGTTGAGAATAAAGATAAGATATTAGATGTTGACTATGCATTGAAAATGAAAGACCTTAAAAAGAAAGCAAAACTTAAGGAGATTCGTGCGAAAGCTAAAAAGTATAAAAAAGAAGAGAAGCTTAAGAGTAAAGCCTTAAATAGTAAAAAGTTAAGTAAGGATGAAATAAGAATCATGGAATTGCGTGAGGAGATTAAGTTACTTGGAAAAGATATTGGAAGTACACGAGAGGGTTTAAAAAATGCTAAAAATGAACTAAAAGCCATAAAGGAAAAAGGTGACGTTGGAGATGCAATTAAAGAGAACGTTTTGAATAGAAGAGTTTCTAAATATTCAGCTAAGGTAAAGACATTGTTAGAAGATTTAAAGCATAAGCAAGAAGAGTTAGATAAATTAATTGGAGCAAAGAATAACAAAGGAGCTGTTGCTAGTAAAGAAAAAACAGAAGATTTACTAAGAAAATTTCAGGCATCTGAAAAGCGCAAGGAACTACTTGAGAAGCGGAAGCAAAGAGTAAAAAACGCAGCGTTAAAAGCAAAATCAGCAAAAAATCAAACTGAACAAACCAAAAATGATCGTGAGGATAGATTGGATCAAATAGCAAAAGATCAAAAGAAGGAGTTAAGAGATGAAATAAAGGCGGCAAAAGAAGCACGTAAAAAGAAGAGAAAAGAATTTTTAGTAGAGCAAGAAAGATTAGAGGCAGAATTGAATGCACTGGCAGATAAAGAGGCATTGGAAGAAGGTTTAGAAAGAGAAGTAGAAGATAGAAAAGAAGCTCTCGAACGTATTCAATCCAAGCTTTTAAAGAAGCTAAATAAGATAGACAAAAAGGAAAAAGATGATAAAGAATTTGAAGCTTTAGTTTTAGAAGAATTAAAGGAAAAGAAAGAGACTGAAGAGAAAAGAAGAAGGGAACAACGTTATCTAGAAAAGAAAAAAATAGAGAACCAAGAGAAAGCCAAAATTGCAAAGAATAAAAAGAAAAATACTGATGATGAAGTCTATTTTAACGCCGAAGCTCAGAAAAGAAAAGTTTACACAGACAGTATTCGAAAAATAAATGCTGTATCAGTAGACGAGTGGACTCGTTTATCAGTAGATGCTCGTAAAAAGAAAGAGAGTAGAAGAAAAGATAAGAAAAAAAATGAATTAGCAAAAGAGTTGAGGCGACGCGAGTTAAAAGATCAGCGTAAAGTTGAAGCAGTAAAAAGAAAAGAGCTGGATGCGGCTAATATTGAGTTGGCTGCGGAGTTAAAACGAAAAGCTGCATTAGATAGAAAAATAAATGCGGCAAAGAGAACAATAGAAGCATTAGCTATACGAAAGGAAGCTAAAGCGCTTTTAGAGGCAAAATTATCTAATCAAAGAAATGTTGAAGTGCGTTTAAAGGATTCTTTGAAGTTTGAAGCTCAAAAATTAGCTGAAAGACTAGTTCCTATAAAATCTGGGATTGAAACGATAGAACGCAGTAAAATTGATTTAGAGGGTGATATTTTGGATTTAAAGACTAGAGAACTTCCAATTTTACAAGAATATCTCATAACCAATCAAAAATCAAAAAGTTTAAAGTACCAAAGTGAGCAATTAACGCATATCGAAAAAATAGAAATAAGAGCAAAAGCCACAAAGGTTGAGAAAGAAGCTTTAGAAATTAAATTAAGAGTCAAACAAAATTATTTGCTAAGATTAGATAAAGAGCGGCAATTAAATATTTACCGTCAAAAATTAGCTGTATTACAAAAGCGATTAGAAAACCTAGATACTACCAAAGTCGATGATAAGGAAATAAATAAAGTATTGTTAATTCAGTATAGTCAAATTGAAAAGGCTATTACTTCTGTAAAGGAAGAGATGGATAAAATTTCTGGTGATATTATAACAAAAGAGAAAGAATACAATGCTGATATTCAATTAGCTCAAAGCGAAAGAATAAAATTTGGAGAAGAGGAGAATAAAAAAAATGAAGGCAAATTAAAAGCAACAGAGTTAGCTGTTGAGATTGAAAAATTAAAAGCGCTTTATAAAAATTCTAACACAGGAAGTAAGCAAGCAGATATTTTAAGGGAAATAGAAGCTTTTCAACGTCAATTACCGGAAGGTATACACGAAGAGATTTTGTATGAAAATAATAGGACTATTAAGAAGTATATAGTTTGTAAAGGAGGGAACGTTGATATATTCAAAATGGTAATGTATAGTTGGGGAACAACTTATTACTTTAAAAATAAAGTAGCGATTACTAAAATGAGGTTTGATACAGAAACAAAGTATTGATTTACATCGTGCAGTATGATTTATGTAAGCATCGATCTAAAGTAATATTTATGAAAAATTGAATCATATTTTATCATTATTTGGTTTTGTACGAATCTTTACTTCTACATGAAGAGTCCAACGAATACAAAACGAATCGAATAGATTTCTTTTGAAAATACTCCACAATAGAACTAAATTTTCTCACAATTTTTTTATTCGTTAAAGCTTTGTAACCAAGGTAAGAATTGTGTGTTTTTAAATATATCCTTTATCGCTTAAAAAGTTAACATAAACGGAAGTGAAGATGTTGTTTTAAAAATTGAAACGGCTAATAAAGTAATAAGCGGATCAGCAGTATTTAGGAATGCAAGATTTTTTCTGTTTTTTAAGCTAACTATTTCACTTAACCTTGTTGTCTAATTTATATTTCACTTTCTTAACAAGCTTTCCATTCTTATCATAAAACCTAGAGTAACCCTCCTTTCTCCCATTTTGGTAATTGATTTTACTCTGTACATTTCCATTGCTATAATAAGTAGTAAAAAGTCCAGAGAGCCTTCCGTTTGAATAATTTATTTTTTGAAACGGTATGTCTGTACCATCAAAATAAACAGTCCATAAACCGTTTTTTACTGACTTCTTTAGTTCTTTTCTAAACTCTCTCAAGGCATCTCTTTTGAATCGAACTGTATCTTTTTCAGTCTTAACAAGCCTGTATTGACCTTTTTCCCTAATGAATAACCCTTGATCATGATAAACTTCATAAGGACCATCTAAAAGCCCTTCGCTATAAGTGCTTTTAATTCCAGATCTTCCGTTTGTATAAAATTTAGTATAAGTGCCGTGTTTAACGCCAAGGCTATAGTTTGCTATGAATTTCTGGTTTCCGTTGTCGTAAAAACCTTCCCATTTTTTATCCATAATACCCATCGAGAAGCTTCCTTTTTCATTCACTTTTCCACTTGGGTACCATGAAGTCCAAATTCCATTTTCTTTATCGTCTTTGAATTTGCCTTCATGATCTTTTTGTCCACTTTCAAAATAAACAGACCATAAGCCATTTCGTTTGTCTTTTTTGAAATTTGCAATTCTTAATTTTTTTCCTGATTCATATAAGTACTCCCATTTCCCGTCTTTAAGCCCTTTTTTATAAAAAGCGGTATGCTCAGTCTTTTCAGTTCCAGGAAAATTATACTTCCATTTGCCCTCCCTTAAACCATTTTTGAAATTTCCTTTAATTCTAACTTGACCTTTATTGTACCAGACCCATGTACTATCTTCTGTACCCATTTTGAAATAACCCTCACTCTCTTTAGTACCATCCAAATTGTAAGCAAACCATTTCCCGTTTTCAATTCCATCTATGTATTGAGTACTGTCCTTAATTTGGCCGTTGGTATAAAACACACGATGTTTTCCACTTTTCTTACCTTGATTAAATTCACTTTTATACCAAAGGTTTCCGTTTTCGTACCATTTTGTTATTTCGCCATGTACTTTTCCGTTTAAGTAAATCAATTTACCTTTTGGTGCCCCATTGTCATAAAACTCCATTAATTCTCCTTTTCCTTTAGATACTGTTTGATATCCTTTTTTGTTCCAAGCATTTAGTATACTATCATATCCATTCGTGAAATATGCTTCTTTGAATTTTTCACCGGTCACATACCAGTAAGTAAATGAGCTGTCTTTTTTTTCTTTTTTATAAAATCCTTCCCATTCTTTTGTCCCGTTTTCGAAATAAGATATCCATTTGCCTGTTCTTAAATCGTTACTATAATCACCTTGTAGTTTTATGTTTTTATTAGAGTACCAACTGGTGTATTTTCCATTTCTTTTTCCAGCTTTAAATATTCCCTCATCTTTTTTATCTCCGTTTTTGTAATAATAAGATACAATACCGTGCAGTCGTCCAACGTTGTAATTAGCTATTTGTTTTAGATTTCCGTTTTGATACCAAAAAGTCCATTTACCGTGTTCTTTTCCATTAATGTACTTTCCTTCCGCTTCTTTTTTTCCGTTAGGGTACTTGTTTATAATGTACTCTGTTGCAGCTTGCTCGTTAGTTTGGGACTGTCCAAAAAGAGAAAAGCTTAAAATTGAAAAGGTGATTAAATAAAAAAGTCTCATAAAATTTAAGTTATGGTACCAAAATAACTCGAATTATTCTGAATAGTCACTTTGTGATCGTTAAATTTTTAACAGTTTAAATTGGATAGAGTTGTTCAAGTTGAAAAAAAACTTGTTATTTATCAGGTTTTACCTTATCCGATGTCTTTTTTTTGTAATTCCCGTTTTCTGAAACTTAGTTTTTTTGTTACGAAACAGCATTGTTTAATTATGAAAATAAAAATCATGAGGAACTTATACTTTTTCTTATTTATTTTAACCTTCGGTTGTATTTCTGCACAAACCGTTTCTCCAACCGTTTTAGACGGTGTATATATTCGAGAAAATAATTTCCAAAAAAAACCTACGGCCTACAATTTTGAAAGTGAAGCTAAACTTATGTGGAGTAAAAGGGTTTGGAGAGTGTTGGATTTAAGAGAAAAGATTAACCACCCATTTTATTACCCAATACAGCCCACTCGAAGTATGCGTAATTTAGTAACCGTAATTCGCGAAAGTCTGTGTGCTGGAGAATTATCTGCATATGATGTAATGAGTGATGAGTTTTTATATTTACAAAATTCGGTAGAAGCTTGTAAATTGGGTGAAAAAGTAGATACTATTTTTCAGACCGATGAAAGCGGAAATTTGGTGCCAATTCCTATAAATGATCCTTTTCCAACCGAAAATGTTCGTCGATTTAGAATAAAAGAAGATTGGTTTTTTGATAATTCAAGAGGAGTGATGGAAGCACGGGTGATTGGGATTTGTCCAATAGAGGAAGCTTTTGATGAGTTGGGAGAATATAAAGGAGAACGGCCTTTGTATTGGATTTACATGCCAGAGTTAAGACTTACAATAGCTACTGCTCCTGTACCTAACCCACATAATGATGCAAAAAGAAGAACGTATGATGATTTGTTTAATAAAAGATGTTTTAGTAGCTACATATATCAGGAGTCGAATGTTTATGGACGCAAAATATCTGATTATAAACAAGGTTTAGCTTTGTTACTAGAGGGTAAAAAGATAGAACACGAAATATTTACATTTGAGCAGGATTTGTGGGAATATTAGAGAATTACGTTTCTTCGTGATCATGTTATAAGTATTCATTACTCATATTTTTAAAATAGAGTTTTTACAAGGGGTTAGGCATTGAAAAATTTCTTCAATTCAAAAAATATAGGCATATTTGCAACCTAATTTTTAAGAATATGGCGAAGAAATTAATTTCAAAACCACATCCGTGGCATGGTATTCCTATTGGAAAAGACGCTCCAAGCAAAGTTACTGCATTTATTGAAATGGTACCATCCGATACCTGTAAGTACGAAATAGATAAAGAAACTGGGTATTTGATGATTGATCGTCCTCAAAAATTTTCTAACATAATTCCTGCTTTATATGGTTTTGTTCCGAAAACGTATTGTGGCCCAAAAACAGCAAAGTTTTGTAGTGAAAAAATTAATAGAAAAGTTGCGGGTGATTGTGATCCATTAGATATTTGTGTTTTTACTGAAAGAGAAATTACACACGGAAATATTTTAGTTGAAGCCAAAGTTATCGGTGGTATGAGAATGATTGATGGGGGTGAAGCAGATGACAAAATCATCGCTGTTTTAGCTCAGGATGAGGTTTATGACTTTGATGATATAAAAGATGCTCCGTTAAGATTAATTAATAGATTAAAGCATTATTTTTTAACATACAAGCAGATTCCTGGTGAAGAAGCTCCCAAATGTGAGATTACACATGTTTATGGTGCTGAAGAAGCTAAGAAAGTTATAGAGCTGAGTGTTGAAGATTACAATGATTTATACCCAGATGATTAATTCATCCAAAATAGTATTGGAACCGCTTAGAGAGATCTAAGCGGTTTTTTTTCTTTATTTTTGATGCATTTTAAACTAAATGATGTTTTTATGCGCTAATTAAGATTGCAAATTAAAGAGTAATATGACTTTTAATAAGCTAATTTTTCAATAAAGGGTAGATTAACAAAAATAGCCTTCCAGTATTATTTAATTAGATTTTTTTTATATTCTCAGATCGTCCTTTCCTAAATACTTTATTACTTACATGCTGACCTTTACGAAGCTTTTTTTGTTCTTCTTCAGGTAGTATAACAACTGATTTACATTCGTCAGAGCAGGTATTAAGCATTTCTTTTTTACAGGAGTCACACTGAATGAAAAGTAAGTGGCAAGCCTTATTTGAACAGTTAGTATGTATGTCTGCTGGCTTTCCACATTGATGACAATTAGAAACTACGTCTTTAGAAATTCTTTCAGCCCTTCTTTCATCAAAAACAAAGTTTTTACCTAAGAACTTGTTTTCTAATTTATCTTCCTTAACTTGACGAGTATACTCAATAATCCCACCCTCTAATTGATAAACATTTTTAAAACCTTTGTGCTTGTAGTAGGCACTCGCTTTTTCACAACGAATACCACCAGTACAGTACATTACTAAGTTTTTATCTTCTTTGTGCTCTTTTAAGTCCTCTTCAATAACGTCAAGAGAATCTCTAAATGTATCAACGTCAGGAGTAATTGCATTTTTAAAATGGCCAATTTCACTTTCGTAATGATTTCTCATATCAACCAAAACAGTGTTCTCGTCTTCAATGATTTCATTGAAATCACGTGCCTTTAAATGCACACCAATATCTGTAACATCAAATGAATTGTCTTTCAATCCATCAGCTACAATCTTATTTCTTACTTTAATTTTGTTTTTCAGGAACGAAAATGAATCCTGCTCAATTGCAACATTTAATCTTATTCCATTCATAAAGTCATAAGTATATAAATGTGCTCTAAATGCCTCGATTTTTTTTGCAGGAAGTGAAATTTGAGCATTAATTCCTTCGGTAGCTACATAAGTTCTACCTAAAACGCCATGTTTAGCCCATTCAATAAATAATTCATCTCTAAAATTCTGAGGGTCTTTAATGTGCGCATATTGATAGAAAGAAAGTGTCAATCGGTCTTCTCCAGCATCGGTAATTAATTTCCTTCTTTCTTCAGCGCTTAAAGTATTGTACAGTTGCATGCTATATCAATTTTAAGTTTGAACCATAAAGATACAAGATTTTGAGAAATGGTGTTTTTTTAAAACACCATTTCTAATGGTTTTACTGCCATTTATCATTTTAATTTAAACTTTAAACTATTTCCTTTGTAATCGTACATTAAATTCTTTTCCTTTAAGTATGCTTTTAAGATTAGCTTGGAGAAATATATGGCGTAACAAAAGACGAACGTTGATAACGCTAGGTATGATCCAGTTTGCTGTTGTATTAGCAACCTTAATGGCAACCATCCGCGATGGAATAATGAATATTCAAGTGGAGAATGTAGTTGGTGGTTATCAAGGATATGCTGCAATTAACGATACGGGCTATGTTGAAGAACCTTCAATAGATTATACAGTTCCTTATAATGATTCTGTTCAATCTTTTTTAAAAAGTAAAAACCTTATAAAGTCGTACTCTCCCCGAATTATAGGTGGAGGGATAATTACAATTGGTGAAAAATTTAAAATAGGTAGAGTTGTTGGAGTAAACCCCGAATTAGAAGATAGTTTAACTCATTTTTCTAAGAGTTTAGTAAAAGGAAGAGTACTTCATTCAAGTGGAGAAGTTGTCCTAGGACTAGGACTTGCCGAAAGATTAAAAGCAGACATTGATAGTGTTGTTTTTATAACCGGAATGGGTTACCAAGGAAACACAGCTAACTTAATGTTGAAGGTAGTCGGGATAATGAAATTATCCAATATTCAGGAAAATAAACGTTTGGCGTTCGTAACACTTGAGGAAGCTAGAGAGGGCTTTGCTTTATATGATGGTGTTAATCAAATTGTACTAGGTTTAAGAGACAATACGAAAGCAAAGCAGTCGGTTAAAGAATTAAAAAAGCAATTTACAGATCCTGTTCAAATTTATTCTTGGAACGAATTAAATGTGCCACTTTACATGCTTGTAGAAGTAAATGACGCCTTAAATATTATCGTTTCAGCGATGTTATACTTCATTATTTCTTTTGGATTATTTGGAACAATTTTAATGATGTTGGCTGAGCGAAAAAGAGAATTTGGTATGTTGATCGCCATTGGTATGAAAAAATCTAAACTATCCTATATTACCTATTTAGAAAATACATTTATGGCTGTTTTTGGAACTGCCTTAGGATTTGTTATAGCAATTCCTGTGGTATATTACTTAAACCAAAACCCAATTACACTTACTGGACGAAATGCTGAAGATATTGCTAAGTTTGGTTTTGAGCCTTTGGTGAAGACTTCCATGAACTTTAATATATTTATGTGGCAGGCGATTTCTGTTTTAGGAATCTCATTATTTTTTAGTTTGTATCCAATTTTAAAAATTCGTTCCATGAACGAGAATAAAGCCATGAAAGGATGATAGTGAAAATTGGCTGGAACAATATTTGGCGCAAAAAGGGACGCAGTTTTCTTGTTATTTTATCTGTCGCTTTTGGAATTTGGGTAGGTTTGTTTTTTGGAGCATTTCAATGGGGGACTTTTGTTCAAAAAATGGATGATATCGTAAATCGGGAATTAGGACACATTCAAATTCACCACCCCGAATTTGTAGATGAAGAGTATGATTATAATTTCCCAATTCTAAATCCTGATAAGGTTAGAGATGTTTTAAAAAACGATACTTCAGTAAGCGTTTTTGTTGAACGATCAATTTTTTCGGCGATGTTGCAAACTCCTAGAAATCAAAGCCCAGTTCTTGTTTACGGAGTGGATACAACAGCTGAACAGCATTTATTTTCAATTACTTCCATGATTACTCAAGGTGAAATGATTGAAGGTAGAAGGGCGCCTTCATTGTTGGTAGGGAAGTCGTTGGCTAATAAATTGAATATTACATTAGGAAGTAAAGTTATCGTTCAAGGTGGAATGTTACACGGTGTTAAATCTTTTGTCGGAAGAGTTCGTGGATTCTATGAGTCACCTAATAAAATGAAGGATAAAATGGTGATTTACGTTCATAAATCAGATCTTGATACGAAGCTTGGAGATGGTTTTACACATGAGTATTCGGTGTTGTTTAGCGATTTAGATTTTCTCCAATCAAATAAAAAAAGGATACAATCCAAATTACCTATGAATCAAGTTTTAACCTGGGCAGAAATAATGCCAGAGATTGAAAACGGTATTGAAATGACAGATCAGGTAATGTTTGTTTTTATGTTAATTATTTGGTTTGCTCTGGCCCTGGGAATTGTAAATACGATGTTGATGAGTATTTTGGAGCGAACAAGAGAATTAGGAATGTTAATGGCTATTGGTATGGGGAGAGGAAGAATTGTTCAAATGATTTTTTTTGAAACTACTATTCTTACTGCTATTGGTGTTCCAATAGGGTTGTTTTTAAATTATATAACTGTTAGTTATTTTGGAGAAGTTGGTTTGGATCTATCTGTTGCAAATGCTGCAATTGAAGGGTTTGGATATTCAACAATGATTTATCCTGCAATGAAAGAAAGTTTTTATTATCAAGTTATATTTCAAGTCGTTTTGGTGAGTTTAATCTCTACAATATTTCCGGCTATGCGGGCCTTGAAATTAAAACCTATTGAAGCAATTCATAAAAATTAATACTATGAATGTAGTTGAAACTCAAAATTTAGAAAAACTATTTATCGACGCAGGAACTAAAGTGAGAGCGGTTGATGGAGTTTCGATAAATGTAGAAGAGGGTGAATTTACAGCAATTGTTGGCCCTTCGGGATCAGGGAAAACCACATTGTTAAATATGATTGGCGGTTTGGATAACCCTACAAAAGGGAAGGTTCAGGTTGACAGTGTTGAATTAACGGAGCTTTCTAAAAATGAATTAATTGATTTTCGGCTGAAAAACATAGGATTCGTTTTTCAGAGTTACAATCTAATTCCTGTATTAACAGCTTACGAGAACGTTGAGTTTGTTATGTTACTTCAAGGAAGAGATTCAAAAGAAAGGAAAGCAAGAGTGAATGAATTGTTAGTTGCTGTTGGTATTGCCGATAAAGCTAAAAACAGACCCTCAAAATTAAGTGGTGGTCAACAACAAAGAGTCGCAGTTGCTAGAGCATTGGCGCCAAAGCCAAAGTTTATCATTGCAGATGAGCCCACAGCAAATTTGGATTCAAAATCTGCTTCAACCTTATTAGATATTATGCAACAATTAAACGAAAAAGAAAGAATAACTTTTTTGTTTTCAACGCATGATCAAAGAGTAATTGATAGAGCAAGAAGAGTAGTTACTTTGACAGATGGGAAAATAACAGAAGATAAAAAAGTTGATGCTTAAACATCAAGGATTTATATCAAAATGATTAATTGTAATGAGCGCAGTTTTTATGTTGATTGGCTATGGCATTACAGATCAATCTGATTCTTCTACTTATTGGAAAAATAAGATTGATTTAAACGGTCATGTGAAATTTATGCAAACTTTCTTAGCTGATTCAGAAGGGTAGATTTATGATCAATGTTGGGGGAAGTATGAATAATAAATTGGTATTTTTAGCATATGTATTTGTATGTACAAAATGGAGTTTTTAAAAAGGTTTTTTCCTACAAGGGTAGAACTTAATTCCATTTTAACCTTATCTTTAAAATAATAAGAAAAGTAAAATATGTCAAAGTCACTATTGAATAAAACATCGAAAAAATTTCTTGAAAAATATTTAAATAATGCTTCACCAACAGGTTTCGAGTCCGAAGGTCAAAAAATTTGGTTAGATTATATGACTCCATTTATTGATGAGTATATTGTAGATAATTATGGATCTGTAGCTGGTGTAATTAATCCTAAAGCTAAATATAAGGTTGTAATTGAAGCTCATGCTGATGAAATTAGTTGGTTTGTACATTACATTACAGGCGATGGTTTTATTTATTTAAGAAGAAATGGTGGTTCAGATCATCAAATCGCTCCGTCAAAAAGAGTTAATATACACACAGATAATGGAATTATTGAAGCTGTTTTTGGTTGGCCAGCAATCCATACAAGACATGGAGGTAAAGAAGAAGGCCCCTCGCTGAAAAATATTTGTTTGGATGTTGGAGCAAAAGATAAAGAAGAAGTTTTAGGAATGGGAATTCAAATTGGTGATGTAATTACCTACCAAGATGAATTAACCATGTTAAACAATAGGTGGTATGTAGGTAGAGCATTAGATAATAGAATTGGTGGTTTTATTATTGCTGAGGTAGCACGCTTATTACATAAGAACAAAGTAGAATTACCATTTGGATTGTACATCGTAAATGCTGTGCAAGAAGAGGTTGGTTTAAGAGGTGCTCAAATGATTGCGGATAGTATTAAACCAAACGTTGCAATTGTAACAGATGTTTGTCATGATACGAATACTCCAAAAATTGATAAAATAGCACAAGGTGATATTAAAGGTGGTGAAGGACCATGTTTACCTACTGGTCCAGCTGTTCAAAATAATTTGTTGAAGCTTATTAAAAAGGCAGCTAAGGATAGTAAGATACCTTTTCAAAACGCAGCTGTTTCAAGGGCAACTGGAACTGATACTGATGCATTTGCTTACAGTAATGGTGGAGTTCCTTCAGCTTTAATTTCCTTACCATTAAGGTATATGCATACAACTGTTGAAGCAGCGCATAAAGATGACATTGAAAACGTGATTAAATTGATTTACGAATCGCTATTGAAAATTGAAAACAATCATGATTTTAGATATTTTAAATAGACTGAAAAATATCTTAGAAGCCTTATTTAAAAGTAAGGCTTTTTTTTGCTTTTCTTTGGCGATATTATAGGAGAAATTTAATACTTTTTCTACCGATTTGAAGAATGTAAATCCCTTTCGAATAAGCGTTTAAATTAATTGAATCATCATAAATTTCAGTTTGAATTAAAAGCTTTCCATCAATGGAAAAAATATTTATTGGCTGTGGAGTAAGCAGATTATTCACTTTTAGGAATCCTTGGTTTAAAAGATTGTAATTTAGCTTTGGATTCCGATTATCATCTTTAATCCCATTTTCACATGAATTATTTAAAAAGCCTCTTTTACAAAGTAACCAATTAATTAATCCTGAATTTTCATGATTGTTTAAAAGAGTATCTGACTGAAGAATTAACCGGCTTGCATCCCTAAATGTCATTTGAGGAAACCAACTATACATTGATTGAATGATTAATTGATCTGCAGTTGTGTCTTCTATGTTATCTCTGATTTCCATTAATACAGAAGCGAACAAGTCTCCGTCTGAATAAATGGAGTTGCTAGCTTTAGTCGGACACAAAAGTTAAGACCTATTCTAAAAACAATTAGATTAGAATTATGGCAAGAGCAAAACGACAATTTAGTAAAGAATTTAAATCGGAAGCAGTTCGGTTGAGTTATCAACGGGAGAACATCAAAGATTTAGCAGATGAATTGGGGATTCAAGTAGCTAGGATTTATAAATGGCGAGCAGCAGCAAGAACTCCTGAGTCAATAACAACTACTGTTATTAAAGCAGAAGACCAAGAAATTAAAAAATTGCGTAAGCAACTCAAGAATGCGGAATTAGAACTTGAAATATTAAAAAAAGCCGTTCACATCTTCTCCAAGAACGATGGGAAGTTTACCAATTCATAGCTATGAACAGAGGAAATTATTCCATCGAGATGATGTGTAAGGTTTTAAAAGTGTCAAGAAGTTGTTATTACAGATGGTTCACAGGTAATATTTCAAAACGAGACTTTGAGAACATACGATTAACGCAAGTGATAAAACAAGTTTTTAGCGAGAGTAAAGGAACTTATGGAAGTCCAAGAATAACAGCAAACTTGAAAAGGCAAGGTTATCTTGTTTCTAAGCCGAGGGTTGCTAAATTGATGCGTAAATCAGGCTTGAGAAGCAAAACAAAGAAGATGTATAGAGTGACCACTGATTCTAATCATGGTTATTCAATATCAAAAAATCACTTGAGTAGAAACTTTAAACCAAAAGAGTTAAATGAAACTTGGGTATCTGATATTACTTACATCAAAACAGGACAAGGGTGGTTGTATTTAACAACAGTAATCGATTTATTTGACCGACAAGTAATTGGTTGGGCGTTGAGTAAATCCTTATTTACAAAGGAAACTATCATTCCAGCCTGGAAAATGGCGTTGTCGAAAAGAAGCATTAATATGCCGCTGATTTTTCATTCGGATAGAGGTGTTCAATATGCAAGTAAAGAGTTTAGAAAGCAATTAAAAGCTAACTGTTTGATTATCCAGAGCATGAGTAGAAAAGGTAACTGTTGGGATAATGCAGTCGCAGAAAGCTTCTTTAAAACATTAAAGTCAGAATTAGTTTATCATGAAGATTACAAAACAATTGAACAGGCTAAAACAGCTGTATTTGAATACATTGAAACTTGGTACAACACCAGAAGATTACACTCTTCTTTGAATTATAAAACACCTAAAGAAGTTGAATCAGAATTTATGAATATGAAAAACGCAGCATAGGTCATAGAAAAACTGTCCTACTTTTTGTTGCAAGTCCAAAATAACGTCTTTTATTTCCCAATACAAATTTTTCAAAATTCAGAAATAACATAAGTTATGATGTTCTGGCTCAAAATAGACACATAAAAAAATGTGACTCTATCTGCCTA
>JAQXEE010000160.1 GCA_029251005.1 Flavobacteriales bacterium
TACAGGTCTTTAATTTTTATTACATGGATGGTTATATCTGTTCAAGGATGAGGCAATTTCGAGAATGCCACAAACACTAAAATTCGACTAGATGGAATTATAATATTCGATTTCAAATAAAAGAAAATCTGATTCCCCACAATCTTACCTATAAATTTTAGCTACCGCGAGTACCAGCCTATCAAATAAGCGCTCTCCGAAATATCTTCTGTTGAGTTTATAGCAAAACTCATCTAAATATGCTTGCAGGTATTTGCCTTTTATTTTATGATACACACCTAATAAATTCCTTTTAGCATTACTAATGGCTATATGTACCCATTTTAAAGTTTCTTTGGTTGTCGTCTTGTCAGATTTTTCAGTTAGATGAGCTTCCACAAAATTTGAAATATTTACATAACTGGTGCTTTTATCCGAAAAGACAATAGACTTATCTTCTAAATTATCTTGAACAACTTGATTTATTTCATCTTTATGATGGCTAGTGAGAACTTTCATTTTAAAATACCCTGGATACCTATAAGTACTACCGTTTTCCTTTGTTAAAGGAATAGATTCTCCCATTACAGCAACATTCTTTTGACGCTGACTACCTCTCCCACGCTTTAGCTTCACTTTTTCTGATGTAGCTTTTTCGAAGTATCCTTCATCAAATTCTACCATATCTTTCAAGGAGTATAAATTATCTCTTTTCCCCATGGCATCCCTTATTTTATGCATTAAAAGCCAAATGGTATCGTATCGATTATACCCCAGTTGACGTTGTAATTCCTTAGCTGAAATACCTTTTTTACTAAAGCTCATAAAGGCCATCGCCAAATACCATATGCGTAATTTCAAATTAGATCCATGCATAATAGTACCACTTCTTAAAGTAGTTCGAAACTTGCAAGCCTTACATTCCCATTGATTCTTATTTTTTAACCAATAGTGATCCTTAGAATTACATTTCTTACAAATTAAACCTTCTTTTTCTCTACATTTCTTAAAATGAGTGATACAACTTTGTTCATCGGGAAACTCTTCAACAAATCTTAAAATATTCATAACCAATCTTTTCTGTAAAGAAAGGCTCTCACTCCGTATTCAACTTACGGTTTAGGTATAATTGTGGGGAATCAGATTATTTATTAGCGGAAATTCGTTAATCTATTTCTCCAGTGGAATTAACTTTCAAAGGATTAAACTTACTTGACTTTTAAATTCCAAACAAATAACTCTTTTAAATCCAAAAAACATCTTCTCTAATGAGATTTTATTACTTTAACTTATAATAAACACAATAAGGCTTCTTCAAGAATGCTTTTAATCTTCGAACTAAGAAAAAAAAGGAGCTCACTAAATTAACAAGTCCGGTCAATAAACTATTATTCTTTAACATAAAAAAAGTTGAACAACTTAATTTCAAGTTATTTATTTAGTTTTTACATCAAAAAAAAGCGACTCATAAATGAGTCGCTTTTAGTTTTTTATTCTGGACAACCTTTTGTTGACTCCGGGCCAGTTCGGAATGGACAATCATCGAAAACATCAATAATTCCATCAAAATCAGAATCTTTATCTGTACAACCTAAATTTTCTAATGTTCCTTTAATCTCAGGACATCTATCATCGTTATCAAAAACACCATCTCCATCCGTATCCGGACAACCTCCGTTTATTGGCTTACCTGGCTTATCAGGACATAAATCTTTAGCGTCTGACACTCCATCTGCATCTTCATCTGGACAACCTTCATTGAGACCGAAAATTGTAGGACACTGATCTATAGCATCAGGAATACTATCACCGTCACTATCAGGACAACCGTTAATCAATCCGTATTGTTCAGGACAATTATCTTTATCATCAGCAACATTATCTCCATCTTTATCAGGACATCCATCTAAATAAGGATCACCTACTATATCAGGGCAAATATCTATATTATCAGGAACTCCATCCTTATCTTTATCGGTACAGCCATTTATTAAACCTTTTGTTTCTGGACATTTATCCTCAAAATCATTTACTCCATCATCATCAGTATCTAATCTCGATAACCTTCTTTTTCGTCGAGCATTCTCTCGATCCTCTTTTGTAGTTTTTGGTTTATAACCTACGATTACATTCATCCCAAATTGAATATTCAAATTCTTTGCATAATCCAATCTTGTAAATCCTAGCACGTTATCGGTAACTGTATAAAGTTGAATAGGACCTGCGTTTAATGCGGCACCAACGCCTAAATTAGTATAACTCCTATTTACAACGGAATAACTACCAATTAACTGAACTCTTTTGCCTAAATTAGTTTGTCCTGTTAAAGTCAAAGAAGGATGAATACCACCTTTAAATACTTTTGCATTTATTAACGCTCCCGCTATAAAATCATTACTTACTTTATATTCTCCCCCAAGATATAAGTCGGCTGTTAAACCTTGTGTAAAGCTTACATTTTGTCGAGACAATCCAAATATCTCAGAAATCGAATCAGAGAGGTTTTGCGTATAATCTTCCTCGTCTTCTAATAGTTTTTGCAAATCCAAGCCTTCAAAATTGAAACTTGCATTGTTGTTATAATATCTTCTTGCATCTGAATTCCAAGTAATAAAGCCAAGGTTATTAAAATTCATAGTAGTCGAGAACTTATCATTAATTCGATATTTACCCCCCAAATCTGCAGCGAAACCAATATTTGAAAAATTAGTTAGATATTCCACGGGATCAATTTTTGTTCCTTGATCTGTTAAAAAAGGTAGGCCGGCCATTCTTATATCTAAAGTTGAAGTAGCTGTAATTCCCATAAAGTCCTCATCAGTATTTAAAGTAATATCAAGTTTATTGTTCCCTATATGGGATAACCCTTGAAGTACTTTAAATCGCCCACCAATAGATAAATTTTCGTTTGTTTGTTGAGAGTACCCAATTGCATATTCTCTAAAATGATTCATTCTAAAACCTGTACCTTCAATCGATAAATCTTCACCTAAAAACTCATCAGCAGCTGTTCCTTTAGCCAATAGCGTCATGAAGTTTTTTGTGTAATCAAAAGTAATATCAACTCTTTCCGAAACATTAAAACTGAAATAATGTTTTTTCACTTTAAATCCAAATGATAAATAGTCAATATTTAATTTTGTACTTATAAAGTTTTTATCCTCAATAGCTCCCAAAAACTTATCAGGAGTTGCTACTGTACCCGCCCCTACTTGTAATAAATCAGCCAATACAAATCCGTTATTTACATAACTTAAATCCAAATTGGGTAAAATTGGGAATAAAGAAAAATGAAAATTGGATTGTTGGATTTGTGCGGGATTAGATCGCATACTTTGCGGCACAAAATCCATGTTGTACAAAGTAAGTCCTTGCGCAAAGCTCGCCATTCCTGAAAACACAAAGACAATGATTAAAAATAAATGTTTCATTTCAATAAATTTGTTTGGTCAATATTATTCAGTAGCATCTTCGTCTTTTTTCAATTCTACTTTTACTTTAGCATAAACACCTAATTGAATGTCCATACCGTAATTTGTATAAAACTTAGCGCTATTCCCTTCTGCTGTACTTAGGTTAGAAACTAAAATAATTTTAGCTGCATTTTTAATATTATTAACCATGATTTCGGTGAGCTCAATATCTGTTTCGTTTTCAGTAACTTCACCTAATAACTCACCATCTCCATCAACATCAATTGATCTCAAAACAGTAATTGCAGTTGAACTTAAAGAATCCAAAACAACAAAGTCTTCGTCTACAAAATAAGCTTGAACACTTGCGCTAACTGGAAATCCATTTTTAATTTGAGTTCTAATTAAACCCGTTAAAACATTTTCGAACGCCTCGACAGGGAAATCTAATGTATCAACTAATTGAAATCCATCTACACTACCATAAAGAGGCACCTCAATATCCATTGCAACACTTACATAGCTTTCATCCGTAATAAAGTTATTAAATGGTCCACTGCCAGGATTTGTAGATCCTGTCATTCCAAAAATTAGTCTATTTGGCTTAATAGCTAAAACATCTGCAATATTAGTTGTAGCTGTGTTTATTAAAATTGGGGTTGTTACCGAGTCTGTAAAGTTCTCATATTCAGGAGCTCCTATTGTCACTAAACCTAATCCTGTTAAAGATTGCGATGTAGTTTCGTTCTCAGCAACTAAATCACCTAAATCAATTCCTAGTTCCATTCCAAATGAATTGGTTATGCTTAGCGTCAATCTGGGATCTGCTAAAGTAATGTTTGCATCAAAATCTAATTCAGAGAAACCAAAATCCACAGTATCAGTCGCTAAGGTAAATATTTGAGAACCTAAGTCTCCATCCAAAAACTCAATTTCTAAATTAGCTAAGGTAAAATCTGCATCAACACCATCAGTTTGAGCAAAGGGAACTGGAATGTTTGACGAAACAACATCTGCTTCTATTCTTACATCAATTTGATTTGACCCGGTGCCTCCTGCTGTTAAATCGATTGTATAACCAGATAAATCAATTGACCCTGAAACTGTTGTACTAGTAACGTTATTGGAATTGATATCAATTTCTTCACTAAAAGCCGCTCCCCCTTCCGTTAAAGTAGCATAAGGAAGAGACAAAGTTAATATTGCAGTTTCCCGAATTCCATAATCTATTGAATATTCAATCGAACCATTTTTCAACTTTAAGGAATTCAACGTTTCCCCGTTTCCTAAATCCATATCAACCGAGATGATATCATTTAAGACCTGTGAGCTAGGAAAGATTGCTGTTCCACTAGAAACAACTAAACCGGCTGAGGCAATATTAATAGCAATATCATCTGCTAAACTAATTGGAACTGTTACAAATGGTCCTCCACTTCCTGGTGATTCAATATTTACAATATTTGCTTTTATCGCGTTATCCATTGTTTTACCTGTTAAGTCGATATATTTTGCAAGTGATGTTCCTACAGGGACACTTGGATAAGTAACAGTTCCTAAAACTGAGTTATCACTGTTTTTAAGCTCAAGAATTAAGTTATTCAGATCAATAGGCCAATTATTCGTGACTGTTAATGTTAAAGTACCTGCTGTAAAGTTTACGGAAGAAAACTCTGAAAAAGTACCCGCGTTGTGCTCTCCTCCGGATTGTGATGGAATTGCAGGGAAAGGAGCATCTAAACCATCTGCTGATTGAATTTGTGTTTTTTCAGGGTCTGCAAAGTTACTTACTACATCACCTAATTTCACGGAAACGTTTTCATTTAAATCTGTAATTGAAAACGGATTCATTATAAACGACTGCGAAATGTTTTCATCAGGAATATCAAATAAATCTGACACTCCCATTTGGAATAACCTACTTGACGTGGTCACCCATAACAAACTGTCTTCATCAATAGATAAAATAGAAGAATCACCTTCTAGCGTTTCTCCTAGTAAATCATGCAAAGTCAATCTAGTATTAACAATTGGTGCCGCTACTGCAGGATTGTAATTTTCTAAACTGATTTCATTAAAATCATAATCCTCTTTCAAACAGGAGGAAAGGCTAATTATTACTAAAAAATATGCTGTAAATATGTTTTTCATTTCAATATTTTTTTTTAAATCTGCTCACTCGATATCCGAAACGCTTTCAATAAATTTAAACCAGTTTTTGAAGAATAAAACACGACCAATTAACTTTTACTTTCCAATAGAATAGATATATACACTTCCTAACTTATCTCCGATTATCAACTCATAAATTCCATTACCATCTATATCGTCAACTAAGGCTGCAGAATTACCATCAATGGGAAAACCAGTCATTAATACTCCTGTTTCATTATAGCCAAACACTTTTCCTTCAGCTTTGTCTAAAATGATGTTAATCGATTTTTTTTCACCCAGAGAAAAAGACTGGACTCCGTAGGCAGGTGTAAATTCAATTTCATCAATAGTAGACAATACTTTTTTATTAGTTTTAAATACATTAATAGTACGATCGTCAATGGCTACAAAATCCAGCACTCCATCTCCATTAAAATCTTGATAAGAAAGTTTAAATCCTTTTTCGAATGCCTTTAAAGAGAACGTTTCCAAATCATCCGATAGTTTTACAAAATGAATCGTACCATTTGAATCTGTAGATAAAACCCCCGAGTTAGAAAGGGCATTGTTTTTCCACAAATAATGGTTTTGTGTATTTGGAGGAAGCATAGTATTCATCTTAATTCGATCTTCACCTTTTCTGTTCAAGGCTCTCACATTTCCTTTAGTATCGGATAAGATAATAAAGTCCTTCTTTTTAATTTGTAATAATTGCGGCGTCACTGCAATAGCTCCAGAAGTTGGTTTAAAGGCCCAACCTTTAACCTGCTTCCCATCCACACCAAAATTGTGTAATCGATTGCCTTGCGTAATTAATAACCGATAATTTCTGTTATTGTCGTAATCTAAAACCGCTAAACCTTTAGTTACTGGAGCTTTTAATTTAACAGGATAACCGTCAACGTCATTTCCATTGCGATCAATTTGATGAATTTTATTCGTTGTTGTAAAAGCATATTGTAGCTTGTTATTTTTATAACGATCTACTTGTGCAATCTGCCCAATAACTTTTTCAGCTAAAGATTTCTTCCAAAGTATCTTCCCTACATTATTAATCAGATATAAGTTGTTATCCTCATCCTGAATTATTATTTCTCTTTCTTTTGTGTAGTGATTTTTAACGATCCAAGGCTTGGCTAAAAATGAGGTATCCAATTTAACTTCAATCAATGAAATGTTTTGTGATTCCTCAACTGAGTTATAATTAATAAACGCATTGGTATAAAACAAATTTTTATTACTGTTAACCTGCAATCCAAAAGCTTGTAAACAGTGTAAACTGTCTTTGTTAATATTAAAAGAAGCTAATCCTTCTTCATTTAATACATGATTAAAAACGTTATCCGACAATCTAAAATTCAAATAATAAAACACATTTGACTGCACTGAGAACTGCTCATAAAACTTATTGAACTGAATACTCTTAACAAGTGTTTTACCTCTTAAGTAATAATTCACAATATGCTTCAAACTTGCCTCGTCATTTGCAAAAACAACGTAATCCTCAATAATTACATAATTTGAGCGGTTCACCCATTTAAACTGATTCCCCAACGCTAATTGAAAAAAGTTTATTAAACCAAGGTTTCGCAACTTAAAATTTTGATAAATAACTTCCGATGAATCACCTGTACTCTTGTGCATTTGCTGTAATCCTTCTTTCGCTTTTTCAATATCTAACGTCTTTATAATTAACGCTGAATTTTTCACAAAAGACGCTTCATCTCCGTTAACTGTAAAAACAGCCATTTCATCACCTATCCAACTATAAAAATCGGCTTCCACTCCAAAGGAGTGTTTTTTATTAATGTTTGAAATATTTTTTTGATGCTTATATAAAGTCTGATTTTGTCCTAAATATTGATCAAACTTGGCTTTGTAAGATTTAAAATCAGTAAAACTAATATAAGTCATCGCACCAGTGTTTTCTGGCAATACTGAGGTAACGTTTAAGGCTTGACCCGCTTCTCCCTTAAATGTGTTTAAATAACCAAAAGTAGAATCGGTGATAAATGAAAAACCATTTAGCATTAAACTTTTGTCTTTTTTATTCAAATCAACCTCAGCCCATCCTCCGTAGTTTTTCAATCTATTTTTAAAGGAAATGTTATCCCCCCCATATAAACTTAACGACCTTCCCAATTGAGTATAATTAACAAATAAGTTGGCATCAAGATCTATATCAGCAGTTTTTAAAAGTTTTTTAAATTCAGCACCTTCAGCTAGATGATGCTCTGCTTTTAATTCTCTAATTGCTTCTTCGATTAAAATACTTGAGGTCGAAAACAAAACAACATTTCCCGATTTAGCATAACAGAGTTCAGTACCGTTTACTAAGAACCTGTAAATTTTTATTAATTCGTAAACTTTATCACTTTTTGGCTTCCCTTTGAATACTTTTTCCAGATAAGATTTAATCTGATCATTATTAAATTTTTTATCTTCAAAAGAAATTAAATGATTCAACTGGTCTCCTCCCGTTAATATTCCACTTAAAAAGACTTTCTCCTTAAAGAACTCAGCAAACTGCTCATTTTTAGCAGAGTCCAATAATGCGAAAAACGACTGGATATTATGAAAAGAGGCTCCCTTTTTTAACGACGTCCCAATGGCTGAACTCGAAAACTGAAACCACTTTTTAACAGGATTATGGCATCTTAAAATGTAAGCTGCATGTTTAGGAACCGCATTTAAAGCCTCAGAGTGCGTATGTTTTTTCCGTTGTGGTTGAACAGGAATAAGAAAATAACCAAGTACGCCTATTATAAGTAAGGTAATTAGTGCAATAATAACTTTGCGCATATTTTTTAAATTCGAATTTGCACTAAAATACCGGTGAATTAACAATTGATTACCGTTGTTGTAAAGTAGTTTTACACAACTTGTTTTTAGAAACAGGTGAGCGCCTTCTTCTTATTTAATTTGGTTCAAAAAAAATAAGAACTTATTAAGCCGAGATTTAATAAATTAGCACCTCCCCTCGAACAAAAAATATATTTTTCAAACAAGGTATAATTAAGTGAGGTTTAATTGATAAAAAAACAAATCAGTATGTTCATTTAAAAAACACAAAA
>JAQXEE010000015.1 GCA_029251005.1 Flavobacteriales bacterium
TAAAATATTCAAAAGCCTTAGATCTAAACTAAGGCTTTTGTTGTTTAAGGAAAATAAATTTATTAATTATTGGATAAGAGATTCGTAGATACAACAACAACAAGCATAAAGATTGACAGCTATCATAGGTCTAGCATTAAAACTGTTTAAATTATATCATTAATAATATTCCTAAAAAAAGATAAAAGCTTTAATAGCATAAATGTATTAACCACATAAAAAGCTAAATGAAATCACAAAAATATTACTAAGAAAAGTAACTAACATATAAAACAAACACAATATCAAGCACTTAATTTTGTAGCTTAATCCATTGTTTAAATCATAATACCTGCATCCCTGATATTAATAAAACATTAGACAATCTATATTCAAACTAAGAAACGGTTTAGCTTGATTCATACAAGAATGGCATTCAATGTTTGATGTGGAAAATACAATTAAGCCTAATATCATGGGAGGATCCCAAAATAATCCGCAAAATCTTTAAGGAAAATGTATTACAAACATTGTTAATCTGGTAAAATATTAACAAAAAGTACAATCAAAATAAATCAGAAGAACAAACTCAAATTTTAACTCGCAAAAAATAAGTTAAAAATAAAGAATTACAATAATCTTGAATCTAAAATTGAAGGCTTTTACTCTAACCTTTTCCAAGGCTAAATGTAGTTCTTATTATTTTTTTAGAGGAGAACAATAAGCATAACAACCAAACAATAAATATTGATCCGACCTGCTTCTCCATCATACTTTCCACAAACAAATTAAAAAACAACACTAAAAAAATTAAGAACGAAAAATAGTTGAAGTCTTTAAACCCAAAGGCAATAGAACAAAGAGCTATTAAAAATAATAAAACACCAAAAAACCCAAGTTTTAATCCTATTTCTAAAAACTGATTATGACTATTATGTTTTAACTTAAAAACAAACTCCTCTTCACTTTCTTTTAATTGTTTTTGAAGGGCATCTTTTCCATCTCCAATACCATATCCAAATAGAGGACTACGTTTAAATGCTAAAAAACTATTTTCCCATAGCACCAGCCTTATTTGTGTGGATAAAATAACAGCAGCTTTATTTCGTGGTAATTTTGGGCTTGATATAATTACTCTCTCCAACTCTAAATATTTACGTTTAGCTACTCTATTATCTGATAAAAACAACGTTAAGATCAAACAACCAAGCGTTAAGAAAAAAACAATTTTAAACTTCAGATTTCTAAGTTTAAATAAAACAAAAACGCTAGTAACAATTACAATTAATAAAAGGGAAAAGATTCCAGATTTAGAAGAAAGTAATAGAATAAATGGAATAAATAACATTATAAACACAACATTCTTTACGAGAAAAGGCTTTTTAAAGCTCTCAAAAGGTTTTAATAAAAAAGGAGCAATCACAAAAATCAAAGCTATATTGATTAATAAAGCAGAATAAGACGGATGTAAATTGAAGCTTAGACGTGTGTATGTAAACTCAAACAAAATAAAAGAAAAGCCTGCTTGAATAAAAGCATCCAAATAACTTATTAGCACGTGGATTACACAGCCTATAATATAGAAATTCAAAACTCTTTCAAGCTTTTCTTTATCCCATTTTGTCAATGTAAATATTAATGGAAAATATAGATAACAAGATTTTAATAAAATCTTCTCTGCTCCTACTTCATCATTTTCTGAGTAAAAGAATGAAACCAAATAAAAAACAAAAAGAATTACCATGAACATTGGTGCGCCTTTCTTTTTGAAGATACTTATAAAGCCGTCTTTTAATAAATTATAGGGTAAAAAACAATAATCTTTCTTCGGTTTACCAAGTTTTTGATATGCACGAAAATAATACACAATTCCAACTATCGCAGTAGCTATAATTAAAACAGGAAAACCTTTAACGACAAGTGGCATTAACAATCCTAAAGTTGCCAATGCATAATCATAGAACTTTTTCCTCTTGTATATTAGACTATTTGAAGTATTGGTATTCAATCCAATTAATTTATTCAAAAATAGTCAAATGAAATCAGAAATCACTTTACCGTGAAAACTCCTTTTGAAACAATATAATTCTTTGGAGCAATCATCAACTTTTCTTGAATGCTCATTAATTTAGTTTTATATAATTTAATTGCTTTTTCATATTCCACTTTTTGTAAAACAGGATATCCGTTAAAATGTTGTTCAATTTCACCTGACTTAAAGGACAATTTATAAACTCCATTAACATTTGATTTTTCAACTGATGCATCATCCCATTGAACAGTAAAATATTTTTCATCCAAATCTTTAAAATCAACTGGTTGCCAAAAAACTTCCTCAAATTTGGTAAACTCGCTACTAAAACCTTCAAAATCCATTTGAATAGCTGGCGTTCCAGGCTTTAATAATCTTGGCTTTTCAATAAAAGGAATATCATTTGGGGTATAATCAACTTTAACCCATTCATTAGAATCTGTTAATTGATAAAGTGTGTTCGCATTCGAAATCTCTATAGACTCCTCATTCTCAATTCTAAAAACTAAAGACTCTTTTATAAAATCAACATCAACGCCCTTTAACTTTGGCAGTAAAACACTTACTTCTTTTTCAGAGCTAAACTTAACAAAATCAACTCTATCAGCCGAAATAACATTCAATTTCAACGCGTCCTCTAAAGAGACTTTCGGAGTTCTAATAACTGTTTCCCATTTTATTTCCGGCAAAACGTCTTTTACTTCATTTACAATTAATACAGAATTAGTGCTAGAATCACTAACCTCCTCATCTGTATTCGAAAGTAACATTACTGAGATTATTGCGATTGCACTTAAAGCACCACCTAATCCCCAATAAAGCCTACTTGAGCCTCCTACATTCTTGATTTTCGATAAATCCTCTGTAGTCTGCGCATGCTTTCTCAAAATACTTTTAAAATCTTTAAAAGTAGATATTTCCTCACTTGAAATAGGTTCCCTATTTACATTAAAATCTCTCATGCTCTAATGTTAAAATTCTTTTTAATTTTATCTATCGTTCGGTAAACTTTTACCTTCGCGTTATTTTCTGTAACACCTGTTATTTCAGCAATTTCTTTGAATGATCTCTTTTCAAAAAATCGCATTTCAATTAAACTTAACCTTTCATCAGAAAGCTCCGACAAAGCTTTCATTAAAGTTTGCTCGTGTTGTTTTGAATCTTCTTCTTCTAATTCTTCAAAAAAGCTTTCAATTTGAATAGAATCAATGTTAATTGTTCGGTTTTTAGCATCTTTTCGGAACTGCATATTCATTTCATTAAATGCGATTCGATACAACCAAGATGCAAACGGCACTCCTTTAAACGTATAATTCTCGATATTTAACATTGCCTTGTAAAATACTTGTGAAACTAAATCAGAAGCTAAATGTTTGTTATCCACCCTAGCATACAAATACCTGAAAATTTGTTCATGATATCTGTCATATAAAACCCCAAAGCGACGCGGATCTTTTTTCGCAAGCTCAATTTCTTGAAGCTCTTTTTCGATTTCTACTTTAGTTTTATGAAATTCTTTATTCACCATCGCTTAGGATATTTCGAATTTATAATGCAAAATTTACCAAAAGATACAATATCAAAAAAAAATGTAAACAATTTCCTAAAACCTTTTAAAAAAGACAACGAAATCCTATTATTTTTTTTGAGTTTTCAACACCTGTTCATAAAAGAATCAAACCTTAGCAAAAAAATGAACGTTATTAACTTTAGGACTCTCAACTCGCTTTAAAATGGAAAAAATTAAATTTAAACACTACGAACACAGACCATGTAAGTTTGTTTTTAGAAACGGCAAGAAAGTTTTTGGAGTTATTTGGGAAGCAAAGAAGCAAAAGGAAACAACTTATATGTTTGCTAGTGCAGGTGAATTCGAAAAAATTCAAAGACAATTAAAGCCGAAAAGTGGTTTCCCTATTAGAATTGAAGATTTAATTCACGCTGAATTATTATATTAGTAGCACATGAAAAATTAATAACAAATCTTTTAAGGATGTCAATTTTTTGGCATCCTTTTTTCTTTATCAAACTATATTCCTAATTTTAGTCCTCTAATTATTTCAATATGAAAAAGATATATTTTTTGCTTTCTATCACGGTTATGTTTTCTTTTATAGAAACTGAAAATGTTGTATTTACAAATGCTAGTAAAAAAATTAAAATCACTGCAACAGATTCTTGGAAAGCAGCAGGCAATATGAGAGGAGTTGAAATTTTTATTAGTCGTAACAATGCAAGTTCAGGTATCCCTGCTACTCTAGTGATTTCTAAAGATGAAGGTTTGTTAGAAGGTACTACGCTTAATACTTATAGTGCCAGTCAAATATTTTTACAAATTGCTGTTTTTAAAACTTCAATTTCAATAACGGATACTAAAACTATTGATGGGAAAAAGTTTAAGTATTTTGAATATGAATATTTTAATGATGATTTAATAAAAATGAAATCGATGATTTTCCACACAATCATGGGAACAACTGGATATCAAATGGTAATCACGAGTGAAGACTCGAACTTTGAGTTAAACAGAGCTCTTTACAGCCAAATCTCAAGTTCATTTCAAATTATCAAATAACTAATCGATAAACCTCACAAATGCAAGTACATGGTGGAATTCCACATTCATTGCAGTTATAATCACTCTTTTTACTTTCTTGAAACCAAAAATTTTGCTTCAATTCAACCTTAACAAACTTATATTTTTCAGCACAAAAAGGAAATGGCGAAGAGGATCTTTTCCAATGATTTATATCAATTACCTCTAGCTTAAATTCCTTCGCTAATCTAAATCTAGATTCAAATAGAGCTTTACCAATTCCTCGGGATACAAATTCACGGCCAACTACAATAAAATCAAAAACACCTTGCTTCCCTTTAATTTTTAACGCAGAAGCGCCAAGCAATTTGCTTCCCGAAACCGCCAATAGTATTTTAAACCTGTCATTTTCAAAATCTTTCGTATTGCTAAATCCGGCGCCAAACTCTACATCAATTAACTTTCTTAATTCCTCATTATACTTTTTTTTATATGGAATAATTTTATAACTCGACATATTGAAATTTAAATGCACCACCTGGTTTAACTTGTGCTAATTGGTCGAGGTCTTCTTTTAAAACTACTCCTAATCTTGGATACCCTCCAGTGCTAGGAGAATCAGACATTAATACTATTGGAATTCCTGAATTTGGAACTTGAATAACCCCTTTAAATGTGCCTGATGAAATAATATTCCCAGTACTAGTCCCTTTAAGTTTCAAACCATCAACTCGATATCCCATTCTATTTGAATCATTGGAAACATTTAATTGTCGATTGTCCATTAATTTTAAATCCACAGTAGAAAAATCATGATATTCAGGACCTTTACTCCATCGAATCACAGGCTTTTCCATTACAGGAGTTTGAAATTTTGAGATATAAGTTAATGTCGATCCTTTTTTCACTCTTAAAACATCACCTTTCTTCAATGATCTTCCTTTATATCCTCCAGATCTTGCAACTTCATAAGTTGAATAACTACCCCAATACTCATCCGCTTCTAATCTTCCTTTTATTGAGACGTATAAGTAACGACCAATTTCACCTGATTTTACAGTTAATACATCTCCTTTAACAACCTTTACTTTAGTATTGTAAGGAATACTCTCATCATTTAACCGAACGAAAAAAGGAGCTCCTGAAATACAAATATGACCACTTCCCTTAAACAAATAATCCCCTCCAACTAATGTACATTCAAAAACAGGGTTAGAGATTGGATTGCCCAAAACTACATTTCCTAAAACAGCAGAAGCCCGATCCATAGCACCGCCATATGGAACTCCGTAAGCTAAACCATTAACTCTTCCTAAGTCTTGGATTGTAGTACTCACTCCTGGGTTTAAAACTTCAATTTCCATGAATAAGCATTCGTTTAGGTTGATATTTGTTTAATTTGTACTCGTCACTTGTTATTGGAAAGAATTTAACAAAATCTCCCATTTCGATTTTAACAGTTTTAGACAACTCTAATAAGTCAACAGGCGTTCTTCCTATAATTTGCCAACCTCCAGAGATTGCCATTGGATATACTCCTGTTTGGTTACTTGCCAAACCAATTGAGCCAGATTCTACTTTCAATCGAGGTTCGTCTAAACGAGGAATAAACAATCGTTCATCCAAACCTCCTAAATATAAAAATCCAGGCACAAAACCCAGCATATAAACTAAATATTGCGAAGAAGAGTGAATACTTACAACCTCTTCCCAACTCAATTTGGTTTGATTCAAAACAGTCTCTTTATCTATAGCGAAACTGGACTCATAACAAATAGGGATTTCAATTTGATAGGAACTCAGTGAGTTATAATCAATATTTTGCATCACTTCTTTGACTATACTTTTTATACCCTTTAAATTCAGAAGAGTTGATTCGTATAATAATGTAATAGAATTATATGCTGGAATTACGGCTTTCACTCCTTTAAAAGCTTGTTTCCTTAATCCTTCGTACAATCTTCGAACCTCATAATGAACCTCATACGATATTTCATTTTTAAACTGAATTAAAACAGCCGAATCTCCGTATTGACTAATATTATAATTCATTTATTCGGTTTACAACAAATTTAATACGCTCAGCAGACCCTTCATGATCTCCATGAAAACAAATTGAATTTACTACTAATGAAATTTTCTCGCCGTTATATGTAGTTACTTTTGAATTTTTAATTTCAATGACTTGATTCAACACTGCTTCGTCATTTATTAGTACAGATCCTTCTAAGTTCCTCAATCGTAGATTACCGTCTACTTCGTAGGTTCTATCAGCAAAACCTTCACTTAAATATTCTATTCCTTTTTCACGACACAAATTAGACGCAATACAGTTAGGCAATCCCATCAAAGACAAACCTTTAAAGTCTTCGGCTATTAAGACTATCATTAATTCAGCGTAATCAGGGTCGTTACAAACTTTGTGGTAAAGCGCTCCATGCGGTTTGATATACTCTACAACCGCACCTTCATCTTTTGCAATATCAATTAATAATTTGATTTGACTTCTAATAGAATTCTTTAAAACAGGCAAAGTGGTGTCCAGGACTAATCTTCCAAAATTCATTCGGTCCTCAAAGGCCGGGTGAGCACCAATTCGAATTTCATACTTTTTGGCAAGATTAATAACAGATCTCATAATCAATTCATTTCCAGCATGACTACCACAAGCAATATTACAGGAAGAAACAAATGGTAAAATAGCGTTCTCGTTATCAAAACCCTCTCCTACATCGACATTAAAATCCATCATCGCTTAAATTTCAATAGATAAAGTATCGTATGACAATTTAACATTTTCTGGTAATTCCAATGCGATATCCTCATGCTTTCCCAATAAATGAGAAATATGAGTTAAGTAGGCTTTTTCAGGTTTTAATTCATCAACCAAACTTAAAGCTTCCGATAAACTAAAATGAGAAATATGCTTTTCTTTCCGCAAGGCTGTAAGCACCAAAACCTTTAAGCCTTTTAGTTTAATCTTTTCTTGCGGAGCAATATAATTCACATCAGTACAATAGGCAAAATCACCAACTCTAAATCCAAAAACTGGTAATTTATGATGCATCAATTGTATTGGTATAAATTGTACACCTTCCACCTCAAAAGGCTTATTTGTAATTTTGTTGATATTTAATTGAGGAACACCGGGATATGGATTTTCCGAAAATGCATAGGAAAACTCTCTCTTTAAACAAGCTTCTACATTGTTATCAACAAACAATTCCATTGGACGTTTTTGTTTGAAATTAAAAGCTCTAACATCGTCCATTCCTGCCGTATGATCCTTGTGTTCGTGTGTGTAAACAATAGCATCCAATTGCTGAACATTCGAGCGTAACATTTGTTGTCGAAAATCAGGACCTGAATCAATACAAATAACTTTGTCTTGAGTTTCGATTAAAATTGAACTCCTGAATCGATTATCTTTTGAATCATCTGATAAACAAACGGCACAATTGCAACCAATAACAGGAACTCCTTGCGAAGTTCCTGTCCCTAAAAATGTAACCTTAATGGTCTCCATATTTTGTGAAATCGAATTTATTTTGAAGCTTCTAAAGCTTTTTCAATGTCCTTTAAAATATCAATAATACTTTCTAAACCAGCAGAAACTCTAATTAAGCCAGGAGTTATTCCAACTTCGGTTCTTTCCTCGTCTGTTAACTTAGAATGTGTTGTTGAAGCAGGGTGTGTTACAATTGTACGTGTATCACCAAGGTTTGCAGAAAGTGAACATAAACTAATGTTGTTTAAAAACTCACGTCCTCTTTCAATACCACCTTTAACTTCAAACGTCACAATTCCACCACCGTTCTTCATTTGATTTTGAGCAATATCGTATTGTGGATGAGATAATAAGAAAGGATATTTCACATTCAAAATTTCCGGATGACTTTCCAAAGCAGTCGCAAGTTTAAAGGCATTCTTACAATGCTTCTCCATCCTCACCCCAAGTGTCTCCAAACTCTTACTTAAAGTCCAAGCGTTAAAAGGAGAAATCGCCGGTCCTGTTGAACGGCAATAAGTAAACACTTCTTGAATGTAATCAACAGGTCCTAAAATAACGCCACCCATTACTCTTCCTTGACCATCAATGTATTTAGTAGCTGAATGTGTAATAATATCAATACCAAAATCAGTAGGCTTTTGTACAAAAGGAGTCGCAAAACAATTGTCAACATTCGTTAAAACCTTGTGCTTTTTCCCTATTCTTCCAATCATTTCCAAATCAACAATACCGACACCAGGGTTGGTAGGTGTTTCAAGGAAAATCATTTTTGTATTCTCTTGAATTGCGGCTTCCCATTCGGCTTCAGTCGCATTTACATTAACATAAGTATGTGTTATTCCAAAGCGAGGAAGAATATTCGTTAACATCGTATGCGTACTCCCAAAAACACTCCTACAGGCAACAATATGATCTCCACTACCCACGATAGAAACTATTGACGCATGAACAGCAGCCATTCCAGTTGCTGTTGCAAAACCAGCCTCAGTTCCTTCCAAAGCGCACATTTTATCAATTAGCTCTGAATAGTTTGGATTTACAAATCGTGAGTATATATTAATATCCGTCTCACCAGCAAAAGCTGAGCGCATATCTTCTGCGTTATCAAAAGTAAAACTAGATGTTAAATACATTGGCGTTGTATGCTCATTGTATTGAGTCTTCTCAGCTCTTATTCTAATAGCACTTGTACTGTCTTGTTTTTTCATAACAATCTTATTACACTACCAATTCACCGTTAACTGTTGAACTATAAGTAATCGTAGCTGTTTCTTCTAAAATCTTCGTAACCGAGCAGTATTTATCCATACTCAAGGCGACTGCTCTTTTTATTTTTTTAACATCCAAATCACCTTTAAACTTAAAATTTACGTGAATATCTTTAAAGGGAGCAGGTGTTCGATCTTCATATCTCTCAGCATCTAGCTCAATTTGCAAATCAACAATGACTTGCTTTTGCTTTTTCAGGATTAAAATCATATCCATAGCGCTACAGCCGCCCAATCCCATAATTAAAAGTTGCATTGGTCTAGCTCCCGATCCAGTACCTCCAATTGCAGGTGCCCCATCAATGTGCACTATGTTTCCGTCCTCATTTTTAGCTTCAAAATGAAAAGCGTCATCTACTCTATCTAAAAGAATTTTCATAGCTTGTATGATTTTATGCTTTACTAAGTTAAGAATTAGGGAATGATATTGTGTTAGCAATTTAATGTTTTTAGGCTGTTTTTTAAACAAAAAGAACTTATTCACACTTAATTCTTTGAAGTTTGACATTCAATTCTTGATGAAACTACTTGTTTTTGTTATTTTTGCTAACCAAAATTCAATGTAATTTGAACAAACAATTCTATAATTCGCCAAATGATCTTGTATTAGAGAGCGGAGAAGTGCTAAAAAAGCCTACCGTTGCCTACAATACCTATGGAAGTTTGTCTGACAAAAAAGATAATGTTGTTTGGATTTTCCATGCACTTACAGCTGCAAGTAATGTTGACGAATGGTGGGATGGATTAGTTGGAGAAGGTAAATTGTTCGATCCAAAAAAGTACTTCATCGTTTGTGCAAATATGTTAGGTTCATGTTATGGCTCCAGCGGGCCTAACTCAATTAATCCTGATACTGGTAAAGCATACAATCATTCATTTCCAGCTGTTACAATTAGAGATATTATTAATTCTCAAATTGAATTAAAAAATCATTTGAAAATTGATAAAATAAAAATGGCCGTTGGGGGGAGCTGCGGTGGATACCAAGCTTTGGAATGGTTACTTATGGAGCCAAAAACAATTGAGCATTATACAATTTGTGTTACGAGCCCGAAAGAAAGTGCTTGGGGAATTGCTGTACATACAGCACATCGTACAGCAATAGAATTAGATCCCTCTTGGGGTGATGATGATACAAACTCTGGGTTAGAGGGCATGAAGGCTGCCCGACAAATTGGTTTGCTTTTTTATAGAAATCACGAGATTTACCATCAAAATCAAACTGAAAAAACAAATGAAAAACTAAAAGAATTTAGTGCAACTTCGTACTTAAAATATCAGGGTGAAAAATTAGCAAAAAGGTTCTCTCCTATTTCTTATTACAAATTAACAGAAGTATTAGACACTCACAATATTGCAAGAGGAAGAGATAAAGACATTAAGGATACCTTAAAAAGAATTACTCAAAAAGGATTGGTTGTCAGTATTAGTTCTGATTTATTATGCCCTCCTACTGAGCAACAATTTATGGCCAAACACTTACCAAATTCACAATATGCCTTAATAGATAGTTTGTATGGTCATGACGGTTTTTTGTTAGAATACACCAAAATTGGCAACGTTATTAAAGAAGCTTTTCCTGAGTTAAACCTTTAGTAGAGTTTAACAAAAAAAATCTTAAAAAATAACTCATCTATTTTCTTTCCTTTAGGAAGTCCTTCATACCTTTACTTTATAGAAAAAATTAATGCCGATAATTACACTAACAACTGATTTAGGATTAAAAGACTATTATGTAGCTAGCTTAAAAGGTCACATTTTGTCTCAACTTCCAGATACCAGTATTATTGATATATCACACGACATACCTCCTTTTAATATTAGTGTAGCAGCATTTTGTTTAAAAAACTGTTATCAAGATTTTCCTGAAGGAACCATTCATATCATTGGAGTAAGTCCTGAGGCAAATGAACATGTTTGCCATTTAATTATCAAACATAATCAACATTATTTCATTGGAGCTGATAACGGGATGTTTTCATTATTGTTTGATGAAAAACCAAGCGAAGTTTTCAATTTAAACATCATTTCTGATAACGACCGAAGAACCTTTCCTACTAAAGATGTTTTTGTTCAAGCAGCTTGTCATATTGGACGAGGGGGAACAATGGAATTGATTGGTAGCCGAATTGACGGATTAACAGAGCGAACAAATTTCCAACCTGTAATTGAAGAAGATGTTATTAGAGGAATGTCCATGTATATTGATTCTTATGGAAATGTAACAACCAATATAACAAAGTCATTGTTTAAATTAATTGGAAAAGGAAGAGATTTCGCCATCGTTTTTAGAAGATCTGATTATAACATATATGAACTGAAGTTAAATTACAGTGAAGTTCCAGAAGGTGAAAAACTGGCTTTATTTAGTACCAACAACCACTTGGAAATCGCAATAAATAAAGGGAATGCAAATAAATTATTTGGTCTAAAATTATCGGACACGATTAGAGTTGAATTTAAAAGTTCCTCTACGCCAAAAGATGGACCTGATTTATTTTAGAGGCCTACTTTTTAGAACCTAACGTTTCTTACTTGTCTTTGTAAAATTTTATTTTAGAAATAATTCCCGCACGAATAATCTCGTTAGAACAATCTCTTAATCGGTCTCTAGTTTCTTTTGGGTAATCAATTTTATCTTCAAAAATAACAACGATTTCCTGATTGTTTTTCAACCGCATCTTAACCGCATATACATCGTTAAAGTAAGCTACTTTTAAATTACAGGTTTTGATTTTATAATCCTCCAATAAAATATCAAATGGTTTCCCTACATAACTTTCCAATGTCTCTTCTGATATTTTATTCACTTTTCCAGCTGGCTTTAAACTAGTACAGCTTTGAAGCATTAAAATAAAAGAAATTATTAATACCGATATTTTAAAAAAAGAGTCCATAATCTGTTGTTCGTACATTAAAATTTATTCTTTTTTTTGTTTTTTTCTTCAATCCACTTGCTCATATATTTAGTTGAACGAAGTGTATTAAGCTTCAGAATAGCACCAATGACATTAGATACTCTTAAAGTTTGTAGATTTTTTTCTACAGTTTTCAATCGTTCCTGAAGAATTGAAGAATAAACCTCCCTTGAAAACAAAAGTTCAAGAGCAGGTTTACAAAGCTTTTGCTTTTGTTCCCATAGGCTTGAATTCAAATATAACTCAACAGCCATATTCGCTAACTCTAATGGCGAATCACTAACAAACCCAGGCCAATCATCATTTAAATCCATTCCCTCGGAACCAATAAACGTTGTAATAGATGGAGTTCCATTTCTCATAGCATCTACAAACTTACCTTTCAAGCCTGCTCCAAACCTTAATGGAGACAAACATAAGCGAGCATTACTCATCACTTCTGTAGAACTCTCAGCCCATCCTTTTATAAAAAAACCCTCTTTAGTGTTTGTTAATTGTTTAACTTTTGAATTCGGATAACTACCATAAATGTGCATTTCAACCTTTGGTAATCTACTCCTGACCAAAGGCCAAACTTCACTTTTTAAATATCGTATTCCCTCAACGTTAGGCTCATGTAAAAAAGAGCCGATAGTTACAAAATTCGATCGGCTATCAAAAGATTTAAATTCAGTTTCATTAGGAATAGTTTCCATAAATGGCAAATACAACAATTGTAAATCAGGAATTCCTTTTTCAGTTAAATAAGCCATTTCAACTTTGGATATTATTAAACTTAAATCACAACGATAAATACTCGCAAATTCTCGTAATTCCAACTCGTCATCCTTTGAATTGTTTTTCCTACCCGTAAGACCAGCCTTTCTTTTCTTTCTTAAAGAATGTAAATCTTCGGTATCAAGGATTGTAATGGCATTAGGACAAACTTCCTGAACTCTCCAACCAAACTGCTCTTCCATCATAAATCGATCGAACAAGACAAAAGACGGGTCAAACTCCTTTATAAAAGTGTCGAAGGAAGGACTATTTAACCCAATTGATGAGGTTTCAACATTAATTGTATGTAAGGGAAACGAATGCTGACTTTTGGCACAAGGTGTCGCAAAATGAACCTCATATTTTTCAGCGATAAAAAATTGAATCAACTGCATCATTCTTCGTCCAGCAGCCGATGATTTTGGTTCGGGCCAAACATATCCAATAATGAGAATTTTCTTACTCAAACCTTAGGGGATTTCCAGTTGTTCCGTTTGGAAATGAGATGTTAATTAGTGTAGATATTGTTGGTGCAATATCCCTAATATTCACCATTTGATTAGATGATCCATGTGTTATTCCAGTTCCCATAAAAATTAGAGGAACATGCGTATCATATGAATAACCACTTCCATGCGTTGTACCTTTTTTTTGATCATGAATCCAGCCTGGTTTCAAAATAATAAAATAATCACCTGACCTTGAATAATAGTAACCATTAATTGCTTTTTCCTCCATAGCTGAAAAAGTACCCTTTTTTAAATCCTTAATTACCAGTACATCCTGAACTCCCGCAAAACCTTTAATAATTTGAATTACTTTCTCTTTCACAAAGTCAGCATCTAAACCGTGTTCTTTTATCGTGTTTTCATCTAATTGTAATTGAGCATTGTAATAATTTTCAACTATTTTTTCTACTTCGTAATTATTCTTAAAGTAAGCATTCAAAATACTCCCACAAGCATCACCATCAAAATATCCTGACGGTATTTTTTGATCCGTTAAATATCTTGGAACATTAACAGCACCGTGATCTGCAGTTAAAAAGAACAAAACATCATTACCAACATTCTTTTTGACAAACTTAAAAAATGACTCTAATTCTGCATCCAACTGAATTATTGCATCCTCCATTTCAACAGAATGAGGTCCATAGAAATGCCCGATATAATCTATAGGAGAAAAACTTACAGCTAGTAAGTCGGTGTATTTATCTTGTCCTAATTTTTCTTTCACAATTGCTTTCTGAGCAAAATCAATTGTCATTGTATTCCCCATGGGGGTATACTTAACAATATCAAAACCTTCATTTGCAGTGATTTTAGAAAAATCATGCGGAAAAACTGGAGCATCTTCCCAAATGTGAGTTTCTTCGTAATCGTTATTGTCAGAGAAGCTTTCTTCGTATTCCATTATTGGAAACATTGGCTCCCAATCCTTACCTAAATAAAACTTACCTGAACGTTTAATATTCATATCAACAACCCAACTTGGAAGCTGCTGCATATAATAAGAACTTGTAATCCATTTTCCTTGCTTATCAATCCAATAAGCAGCATTTGCTTTGTGACCACCAGGTAAAATTGCGCTTCGATCTTTTAAGGCGATTGAAATAACCTTGGAATGATTATTATTCATCAATTTCATTTCATCACCAATTGTCGTTACCGTTAAGTTACTTGGACTTTTATCACCTTCTTCAGTTTGTGTACCAACTGATTTAAATCTCCGATCATCAACGCAGTAACGCATTACTTTAAAGTCTTTATCATACCAAGTATTTGCCGAAATCCCGTGAACTGCAGGCGTTGTTCCTGCGTAAATTGTTGCATGCCCTGGAGCTGTGTATGTTGGAAGATATGAGAAATTAGCGTTTTTAAAAGAATATCCGCTACTCAACATTTTTTTGAATCCTCCCTCGCTTAATTTATCCCAGTATCTGTACAAGTAGTCATATCTCATTTGATCTACCACTAGCCCAATTACAAGCTTAGGATTTATATTTGTCTCAATAGAATCTTGTGCTTTTGCACCGAGACTAAATAAAACGATGATGGTGAAAATAATTTTTCTCATTGTTTAATCTTTAACCATTTCAGAAAGCACTCTTAATGATTCTCTAATATAATGATCTTTAGATGTATTCTCTTTAAATTTTTTCAATCGAGTTTGAAGAATTGTATCCGTTTGGGCTTTAAATAAATCATACTTATTTAGCTCAACAGTCATATCCACAATTGTCACTTCTTTTACTTCAGCAGAATCACTTTTAGCTTTTCTAGCTTTTTTATAACGCTTATATTCTTCGAAATTTAAAGGAATAAGTGTAAAACCTTGCACTTCCTTAACCATCTTAGCGTTATTTACGACACTTTGAAAATACTTAGAAGTGTCTAATCTACCCTGAGTATTTTTGTTTAAATTATCAATATCATAAGAAGCTATATATTTTTCATAAGCCGCAGGAGGAATTGAAGTCCAATTCAAAGCAAAATCGTATTCCTTTTCACCTATCTCAATAAAATCATATGAATCTGGTAATTTAACATCAGGCGAAACACCTTTTAACTGAGTAGCTCCTCCATTAATCCTGAAAAACTTCGCAATAGTTTGTTTTACTGCACCAATATCATTTGCATCATTTTTAACTTGAAATTGTTGTGCAACATCATTTAAAGAAAAGAATCTTTGAACTGTTCCCTTTCCAAAGCTATTACTTCCAACTACAACTCCTCTATTATAATCTTGAATTGCAGCCGCAAAAATTTCAGAAGCAGAAGCACTAAAATTATTAACCATTACAACTAATGGTTTTGTAAATTGTTGATCTGGGTCACGATCGGTATAGCTCTCTGGCGCTTGTCCCACTCCATCAACCTGAACGACTGGTCCAGCTTTGATAAAATAGCCAACCATGTCAACAGCATCACTTAATGAACCCCCACCATTATTTCTTAAATCTAAAATAATCCCTTCTACTTTACTCGATTTTAAAGAATTAATCTCATTTAAAACATCAACCGAGCACCTTTTCCCGTTTCGTTTTCCAAACTCGGCATAAAAACTTCCCAAATGGATATACCCATAATTAGTAGAGTCTCCTTTTTGATTTAATAAAAGTGACTTAGCGTAAGTTTCTTCAATAACTACTACATCTCTAATTATTGGAATAACAATAGTAGAACCATCTACCTTCTTAACTGTCAACCTTACCTCTGTACCTTTGGGGCCACGTATAAAGCGAACTGCTTTATCTAAACGCATATTCACAACACCAACCGGTGTAGAATCTCCTTGTGCAACAGCTGTTATTAAATCTCCAGCTTTCAAGTCTCCTTGCTTCCAACTGGCACTTCCTGCAATAATTTTAGACACTTTAATATAGCCGTCTTTAACTGTTAATGTAGCGCCAATTCCTTCTAATTTCCCACTCATACTTATGTCAAAATCCTCTTTATCCTTTGGGGGAAAATAACTTGTATGCGGCCCGTAAATTTGTAAAATAGAATTCACATAAACTGCAAATCGATCTCCTCTTTCTAGTTGACTTAATCGCTTAAACCAGTCTTTTAATCTTTCTCCTACTTTCTCTCTTGCTTCTTCTTCCAAGACAATTAATGTCTTTTGTGGCAAAGTATCGTTTTCTTCTTGATTCTTTTGCTCAAAATATATTTCGTTGATTACTCTTGACTGAATGTATTTAGACCACCTTGCTTTCAATTCTTTCTTAGTGGATACAAATTTTATCTTATCAGCATCAAGTTCAACAGAGTCTTTTATTGTTAAATCAACTGGTTGAGCAATTAACTTTAAAACCAATTTTTCGCTTTCAGTTTCTCTTTTCGAAATTAAATCTGCGTAAACACTAAAAAGTGTCAGTTCATTCGCTTTAAGCTCATCATCAATTTTAAATTTAAAGGCTGACAACTTATCAACATCTTCTTGAACTAAAAATCTTTTATTAGGATCTATATTCTCTAAAAACCCGTCAAAAACTCTTTTGGAAAACTCATCATTTAAGTCTTGTTTATTGTAGTGTAAGTTACTGGACAACTTATTGGTAAGATCAAAAACTAACTTTTCGTTGTTCACTTTTTCCTTTACTGTAATTGCACTGCATGCCATCAGTAAAACAACTGCAGTCGCACTAAAAATGTAGATTAACTTCTTCATAAATATTCTAAACAAAAATAACAAAGCCTCTTTTTATTAGTTGTAAGTTAATAAAATTTAAGCCTTTTTTTTAGTGTTTAATAAAAGTATCTATTAAAGCACTAATCCCCCTATTCAATATAATCAAATACAACTTTAAAATTAAAGTTATCAAAACCTAATTTTAAGTGTGAGTTGAAAATTACTTATGTAAAATATGCTAAATCGTAGAGTGTTGTGATAATAATGATTTACTTGTCCTGATCATCTTTAAATATTACTTATCTTCTATTCACCTTTGAATAAAATGAACTAGAATTCCCGAAACTATCAAACGTTGTTTTCGAAACATTTTTTCTTTGAAATAAACTATTGAGAGTACACGAATGTATTTTTAGGTATAAAAAAAAACAATCTTGAATTTTGATTTTTATTAAAGATTAACTGGTCAACAACCACTTTTTTTTTACGGTTGATTTATTTTTTACACAAAAATACTGAATAATACTTTACTGGCATTTCACATCAGGACTGTTCCGAATTATCCCCATAATGTTAAATGAATACTTCTACTCCTAAAAGATACTGATTTTATATGATCTCATCTGATGAATTCGGTGTGTAATTACTTCCTCTAATCAGCAGAAGTTCTCTACCTATGAGAAAGTTTATAATTTAACATCATCAAAATCGTTTCGTCTACCCATTTTAAGATAATAAATATCTCATCGGATCTGTATGTTGAAATCTTACAATATGCTAATCTAAAAGTTAAACTTGAAACAGAATAATCAAAGCAAATTCACTTTAAATTAATTTTTTGATTGCAAGGCTTTTTTTAAATGCAAAAAATGAAATCAATTAAAAAACTTTCGTTCATCGGTTTAACAATAATATTTGTATTCAACTCTAGCACTATAGAAAAGCGGATTTATTCGTCGGGCTATCATATTAAATGGAAAAATGGCAATCTTAACTCCAAAGCGCAATTATTTGTAGTTTTTTAGGGTTGCTCCTATTCATTACAACAGGTTTCCCATTTATATTTGGAACATTAAGTATGATTTTCAGCGCAATTGGATTCCGCCAAACATCAAAAAATGGCAAAAAAGGTAAAGACTTTGCAACTGCTGGTTTAATTATAGGAATATTAACAGTTTTAGCATTTTGGGTAGTATTAAAAATACTATTTATTTGAGTGCGTTAAGAAATTTACCATTTTAAAAGTGCAACAAAAAAAGGTTACGAAAAATCGTTACATAAATTGACTTAAAATCAAATAAGGAAGCTCACTTCTATATTTGCAAAAGGTATTAACTAGCCATTATGATTTTTACTAAATTAATCACCTGCCGAATCCAAAAAACCACTAATGATAAATGATTACATTTACCTACGAATGGATCAAAAAAAGATTAGCAAGAAAATTAAAAAACTTAACAAAGTATCAGATAAGGACATTGACGATCGATTTGAAAAAAGTCATATTGAAACTTTTAAAAAGATCAATTGTTTAGATTGTGCCAATTGCTGTAAAACCAAAGGACCAAGCTTTAACAAAAAAGATATTAATAGAATAGCAAATCACTTAAAAATATCTCCCTCTGAATTCTCAAATAAATATTTATCGATTAACAATGACGGGAATTATATTTTAGAATCGACTCCTTGTATTTTTCTAGAAGAAGATAATTATTGCTCCATTTATGAAATAAGACCGAAAGCCTGTGCTTCTTACCCGCATACAAACACTAGAAATATTCGAAATCTTTTTCCTTATTTAAAAGAACACGCTTCGACTTGCCCAGCAATTGAAGAGATAGTCATAAATATTAAAATTTAATTAACTTACTCCTTTTGACTTTAAGGCTTCTAGTACAATTAAAGGAGGTTGTGTAGGTTTAAATTTATCATTTACAAAAACCAAAGTTACTTTTCCTTCACAAATTAATCTACCATCCTCACCTAGTACTTTATTATTAAAAATAATTTTCGAAGTTGGTAATTTTTCAATCCAAGTTTCAATAGTTAATTCTTCATCATATAAACCAGGTGCTCGATAACCAATTTCCAAGTTAACAACTGGCATCAATATGCCTTGTTTTTCTAATTCAGCATAAACAACCCCCATTTCACGCATATATTCCACTCTACCAACTTCGAAATATTGAGGGTAATTACCATAGTAAACTACTCCCATCTTATCTGTCTCAGAATACCTTACCCGTAATTTTATAATATGTTTAAACATCTTGGTTAATTTAAGTTTAAAAATAGTGAATTAATCGATTTAGTAAATCTTAAACCCAATATTTAAACAGGACGTTTACTGATTTTAAAAATGTGTATAACCTTGACTTTATTAACTCTCATTGTTCATTACTAAATGATAAG
>JAQXEE010000102.1 GCA_029251005.1 Flavobacteriales bacterium
ATCACAAGTTTTCGTTCCCGAACTACTTTCAACTTCTTTACCCGTTGTTTTTTTAACCTAAAAGAAGATCCTAATTAGTAAAATAACCTTCATAATTAGCGTTTATTTAAGGAAGATGATAATAAGAGTGCAAGAATGAAATAAAAAGTGGGTAGGCAGTATGTTACTTTTTAGTTTTCTTCCGTTATGGAAATACAACAAAGAATTTAGGCATTGTGGTACGTCTTTATTTAATCATAAGTAACTGAATATTTCGCGATACGTACGGATTTTGAATTGTGACATAACCTCTAAATATTTGGATTGATTATTGAATGTACAAATTTTAAAACCTTCTAATATGTTGTTAAAAAAGCAATTCTTACTGTGTGTGTCAATTCTTGTTACAAACTTGGTGTTTGCCGAGAACGATTTAAACAAAGTAGAAGTGTTATTTAATGCAGGTAAATATGAGAAGTCGTATAAAAAATCAGACAAATTAAAAAGTGAATCAGCCTACTATAAAAAAGCGAAAACATATTATTTATTGGGTTTTTCTTTACTGAATATTCAAAATGATCAAGCCAAAAAACTCGGTGTGTACAACAGAGAAAAAAGTATTATTTCGTATATAATAAAAGGAGTAAAGTATCAAAAAAGTAACTCAGAATTAAAACGATTTAAGCAGTTTTTTCAAGGGTTTACAAAGCTTGCTAAAAAAAGATTACATCAATCTAAAAAATTAAGAAAAGAACGAGAGTGGAAGAGCATAGCAGAACTGTTAGCCCAGCAATTTAACGACACTACTCCGGCATATTGGGAGGCGCATAAAGCAATAAAAGAAGCTGAAAAAAAGGAAGAAGTTGTTGAAACAAAGGAAAACCAAGTATTAATAAAAAAGAAGCTAAGTAACAGTAAGCGCGATAGTGTAATTAGATGGGCAAAAACCTATATCGGAACGCCTTATGTTTTTGCGGGTGTAAGTAGAAAAGGAATAGATTGCTCAGGATTTACTTCTACAGTACTTAATCATTTTGGTAGTAACTTGCCGCATTCTTGTAAAACTCAAGCAACCCTGGGGAAAAAAACAAAGCAGTATAAAGCAGGTGATTTGGCGTTGTTTGGTTATAAGAGTTCCAATGGAACAGTAAAACCAAGTCATGTAGGAATTGTAATTAGTAATTATCCTGAACCTTTAAAAGTAATTCATGCAACATCTTCGCTAGGAGTAAGGATAGACGATGTAAAGGCATCCAGCTACTGGAAGCCTAAGTTTTTGTTTACCGTAAATGTATTGGGGAAGTAAAACAGCCTTTAATGCTACTTTTATTATAAATTTTAAAATACATCATCATCACAATTGAGGTTATATTGAGGTTTGTGTATATAAACAACTTTAAAAGCACACTTTTGATGCTAATTATAACTCTAATAAACTAAAGTGTAATTATATTCTGTTATTCCTCCAATTTTAGGATGATCGTTATCCTTAATATGAAATCTAAACATTTGTTCTAATTTTGCAAACTGATTTTAGTCCCTCAAGTTATTGGTATTGTAAATAGGTGGGCGAAGGTTAACGCCATTTTGTAAATAAAAAGATGATGAATTTTGTTTTTTCGCTATAATTGGTGATCTACAATGGTGAAAAAAGCGATGATTTCCACGCTAATTTTATCCCGAAAAATAGTCGTAATTTTGCGTTTCAAATTCAGTAACCGTGGATCTTAAAAACCTCAGTAAAAACGATACCATTATAGCACCTGCAACCTCACCAGGGATGGGAGCAATAGCGGTAATAAGAATTAGCGGACCGAAAGCAATTTCGTACACTAAAAAATTCTTTACGCCTTATAAAAGTGGTAAAGATTTAGCTGAGGTAAAAACACATACTGCACACTTTGGTGAAATATTGGATCAACCTGTTAATTTGGAAATTGCTGAAGATCAACCAAAACAACAACCAATTGATGAAGTTCTAATCAACGTTTTTCACGATGGAAAATCCTTTACAGGAGAAGAAACCGTAGAAATCAGTTGCCACGGATCAACGTATATAATACAAACCATTTTACAGTTATTTGTAGATGCTGGAGTAAGAGCTGCCGATGCTGGCGAATTTACAATGCGCGCTTACCGAAACGGAAAGTTCGATTTAAGTCAGGCTGAAGCAGTTGCCGATTTAATTCATTCCACATCTAAAGCAAGTTCTCAATTAGCACTTAGTCAGTTAAAAGGAGGCGTAAGTTCCGAAATTTCAAAACTAAGAGAGCAGTTATTAAATTTTGCTTCGTTAATTGAATTGGAGCTAGATTTTAGTGAAGAAGATGTAGAATTTGCCGATCGATCTGAGTTTATAATTTTAGTTGGTAGCATTCAAAAATTAGTTGGAAAATTAATGACTTCTTTTTCACTCGGTAACGCCATTAAAAATGGATTGCCAGTAGCAATAGTTGGAGAACCAAATGTAGGGAAATCTACACTATTAAACGCATTACTCGAAGAAGATCGAGCTATCGTAAGTAGCATTGCCGGAACAACTAGAGATGTAATTGAAGATGAATTAAACATCGAAGGAGTAAAGTTTAGATTCATTGATACAGCAGGTATTCGTGAAACTAATGATGAAATTGAAACTAAAGGAATCGAAAAAACATTCCAAAAAATGGACATGGCTAGAGTGGTTATGCAAGTATTCGACGTAACTAAAACAGCCCAATCCGAAATAGAAAAAGTAGCGCAAGCGCTTGTAGATAAATACCCCGAAAAGGAAATACTTATTGTATTAAACAAAGTAGATTTATTCAACCCTGCACGTAATTCAGAGGGAGGTGCGACAGAGGGAAATTTAAGTCAATCAACCGAAGAATGTGTAGGTGAAATATCTGCGGAGGACGAGTACGCAGCAGCCAAAAGAGCCGAACTAAACGAAATGCTCGGCACGCAAGAAACCAAACTACAATTTAACTGGGAATTTCAAAACCAGGAAACAATAACCTACATTCCAATAAGTGCTAAATCGGAACAAGGAATTCAAAAAATAAAAAATAAATTAAGTAGTCTAGTTGATGTCGGTCAACTAAATACCGGAGATATCATCATCTCTAATGCGCGTCATTATAACAGTTTAAAAGATGCTAACCTTTCCCTTGATAGCGTTCTTCACGCAATGGAATCCGGAATTCCCGGAGACCTACTGGCCATCGATATAAGAGGCGCATTACACAGCCTAGGCGAAATAACAGGAGAGATTACCACCGACGATTTGTTGGGGAATATATTTGGTAAGTTCTGTATCGGCAAATAGGTGTGTGTTATTATTTATTTAATCGGAATTAACTCTAATTTTTTGTTTAATAATTAATTACATTTGCATTGAAAAAATTGAAATTAAATGAAAAAGATCCTAATAGGATTTGTAGCTATAGGACTTCTTACGTTTGTTGGGTGTGAAATAGAAGAAGATTTACAGCAAGTAGGAACGCCATACCAAAGCTCAGATACAACGGACAGTTCAGAAACATCAAGTGATGATGGCACAAGTGATGATTCTTCAATTCAATACGGGGAAGGAGTAACTGATATTGATGGGAATACATACAAATCTGTAATAATAGGAGAGCAAGAATGGATGGCTGAAAACCTAAGGACTTCTAAATATTCTGATGGTGCTTCAATTCCTAATGTAACAGTTAACACCGAATGGGAAGATTTGACCACAGGAGCTTGGAGTCATTATGATAACGATAATCAATATGAAGCTACTTATGGAAAGTTGTATAATTGGTATTCTGTTAATACAGGTAGATTAGCCCCTGAAGGTTGGCATGTTCCAACAGATGCAGAGTGGACTGTGTTAACAGATTATTTGGAAGCAAATGGTCACGAGGAGACCGAAGGGACAGCTTTAAAAGCTAGATCATCATGGCGTGGTGATCCATGGGATGCAAGCCAAGATGATATCAGTGGAAGTGGAAATGGATCAGATTATTATGGCTGGAATGGTCTTCCGGGCGGTCAACGTCAGGATGGCGGGTATTTCTCCTTTTCATGGTCTGAGGGCGGTTACTGGTGGAGTTCTTTAGAGTTCAGTGAAGGTAGTGCTTGGAGCCGTAGTTTGTCCAACTTCTCTGACTCCGTTAGCAGAGGCTACAGCGTTAAGAGTTACGGTTTTTCTGTTCGTTGCCTCAGGGATTAATTTTTGCGATAAGAGAGGGCAGAACCAAGTTTTCTTGAGCTATGCCGAACGGAGCAAAAAAGACGGAGTAATTTATTTATTCATCGGTTTTAATTTTCAAAGGAATTCATAATCTCGCGCATACTCGGTAGATTATGTTTCAACACCGCGAAGCGGTTGAATTTGAAAAATTAAATAGTTGCGCTCACCTTAATTTCTTTCAAATAGAAACGTATTTTTTGTATCACATTTGTGTTAGGGAAAATAGAATCAAGTGGGATAAGGATAGTTAGATATTGTATCGGCAAATAGGAGTGTGTTCTCCTCTAAATCCTAACTAATTTTCAAGATTTGAAAGTAAATTGAATGCTTAAAAAAAGAGACTATAGAGTTGCTTAATTTCGCAAGTTTGTTTTCCCTTCCAATTGTGTAAATAAATTGATACCCGAATTGGTAATTCGTAGTTTGCCAGCTCTAAAAACGTGGAGCGTTTATTTGTTTTTTTTTAACAGAGTTCATCTGTCCATTTCTTTTACAAATCAAAATACTGATTCACGGCAAACTCATACTGATCGATAAATATTTGTTTCATGACCGAAATGTTATTTTGTTCGTAAAATAACAGCATAGCTTTTTTGTAATCGATTGCAGAAATACTTCTAAAGCTTAAAGGACAAAAATTGTAATTCATTAAAACGGCATTACTTATTATTCGGGCTGTTCGTTTGTTTCCATCTTCGAAGGCTTGAAGATAGGATAGTAAGCATAGTAGTAATAAACCTTTTTCGAAGGCATTTTCTTTTTGGTTAACTAAATTAACAATGTCTTCGAGAGCTTCCTTGATTTGAGATTCAATGTTTAAAGGTTTGTAGTTGGTTCCGGTAATTGCAACTGCTCTTTTTCTTACGTTATTACTCACACCTAAACCTCCAATTAATAAAGTATGAATGTCGATTATTTTATTTAGTGTAAGCGGTTTTAAATAATCTAAATCATCCGTTATAAAATCAATAGCTTTTTTATGATTAAGCAGCATGGTAGCTTCTAGTTGTGTTTTTCCTTTAGCCAATTCATGTTGCTTTATGAGCGCTTCGGTTTCCAGCAAAGAGTAGGTGTTTCCTTCTATTTCAGACGATTTCCAAATGAGATCAATAGCCAGTACCTCAAGTCGCTTTTTGTAAATAGATTCTCCAATAGAGTCAATACTTTTTAAGTATCTTTTTTGTAATTCATCGAGGCGTTGTTGTTCCTCTTTGCTAAATAGCACCGATTTTTGAAGAATGTCAGAAATTAAATCGAAATCATACCCAATTTTGGCGTTTCTATTATCCATGTCTTTTGAATAGTACTCGTCCACATTAACTGGTGCCAATAATTCAAAAGATGGTGCAATTATATACTTAGTAGCTCTACCAACTCCAGTTGCAATAATTTGGTTGGCTTCTGCAAGTTCTTTTAGGTATTTCCTAATAGTACTTTCACCAAGACTTATTTTTTTGTACAAATCCGAGGCTGAAACACTTTGGTTTTTTCTAATAAATTGAATGATTTGCTTAACCTGCTTTTCTTTCATTTCTCTTTTTTCTGCTATTAAATTACAGTTTTACTGCTTCTAAAGCTACTTTTTTGAGCAGAAAAAGCAATAATAGGTAGCAGAAATAATAATATTTTAAAAGCCTGAAAAAATGGGAACAGAATATAATTGAATCTAACGTTGTTGTCTTAATGGACTTTGATATCGATATTCGAACAATTATCCGCTCATTTTATGACTTCAAACCCTAATTCAAATTGTATTTGATTCGGGCTTAAAAACAAAAAAGACAATTAAAGAGGGACGCTCACCTTTATTTCTTTCAAATCGAAGTGTATTTTTTGTGTCACATTTGTGTTAAGGAAAAATAGAACCAGATGGGATAAGGATAGTTAGATATTGTATCTGTAAATAGTAGTTTTATACTTTACCAATCCTTGTTTAGTCAAGCTAGTAATTTATCGACTGTTCAAGCAAAGAATATTCTTAAATAGAACAGCACTGAGCCAAAACACATTGTTTTAGAACACCTTTTCTTTAAATAATAGTCATATAGCTTGGGGGGCACATTAGTCAGCTCTTAACACCTTTTTTAAACGCTAATCTGTTCTTCGAAGTTAAGTAGTGATTTTTCTAATCCTTCTATAACTTTTTTAGTTACTTTTCTTGGATTTTCCTTTTTGAATTCTTTAAGACCTTTCAATGCAACTTGCCCAAGTTCATTTAGACCAATTGGATTTTTATCGAATTCATAACTTCCTATGCACCATTTTAGCTTGCCTAATGTATCTTGAAATTGTTCAAGGTTAAGCTTTTCAAATGCTGATACTGCATCAGTGCAAGATTTTTTTAGTTTTTCGTTATTCTTTAAATTAGTTTTCATAGTTGTAAAAGTTAAATAGGAGTACAAACATGGGGAAATAGATTTTTTTGGCAAAATAAAATTTGAAATTTAATCAATATTTGAGTTTTCAAAACTTTTTAAAATATTTGCTATTTTTAGAGGCTTTTATCTCAAATACTAAAGGGTGTTTTTTTTTGATATATTTGAAATGTTAGTAGGTTTAAATAGTTTTTTACTAGTATTATTTAATAAAAATGGTCCTTTGTTTTAAATTCAATCTCCTGAAGAATGGCAGCAAGAATATTCGTTTCAATCCTTAAAATATCTCCCAAATTTAAAAAAGTAGTTTGGAAAATAATCTATCAGTTTTTAGCTGCTAAATATCAAACTGAGGATTGGACTTTTATGAATTATGGTTTTCAGTATTTAAATGAATCTAAAAAGATTGAACTAAAAGAAGAGGATGAATACAATCGTTTTTTTATCCAGTTATATCACTTTGTAGTTTCTACTATTGAGTTAAAAAACAAAAGAGTTTTGGAGGTCGGAAGTGGTAGAGGAGGAGGAGCCGATTATATTGAGCGTTATTTCCAACCCTTAGAAATGTTTGGAGTGGATTATTCACGAAATGCAATTGATTTTTGTAATAAAGTGTTTAAAGATTCAAAGGTTGATTATAAACTTGGAGATGCAGAAAACCTTCCATTTGAAAACGGAAGCTTGGATGTTGTGATTAATGTTGAATCATCACATTGTTATGCTAATGCAACTGCTTTTTTTGCGGATGTAAATAGAGTTTTAAAATCAGGTGGTTATTTTTCATTCGCCGACTTTAGAGATAAAGAGCCCTTTGAGAATTTGAAAAAGGAACTTGCAAATAGTGGTTTTGATCTTGTTAAAAGTACCAACATTTCGTTAGAAGTGTTACGAGCATTGGACGATTTTAATGAAGAAAAGATGGAGCGATTTGGCAAAATGTTTGGAGGTTGGCTTAAAAAGCCATTGTCTGAATTTGCAGGAGTTAAAGGTTCGGTTATGTACAAAGATTTATCCAGCGGTTACACAGTCTATTATCATTACATACTAAGAAAAAAATAATTTTAATTAGTTTTTTTTAAAAAAGAGAAGAATAATTCTGATCATATTTAAGATAAATTGAAGCGTTTTCTTCAAGTCGAATTTGTGTCAAACAAAAAAAAGTCGCAGAATAAAGATCGTTAGATCCTCTATTTGGAAATGATTAATCATTTTCCAACTTTAACAAATGAACTAAAGGCATTGCTAGTTAATTATGGACTAGTAAATGCATCTAATCTTTCAAGAAATGTTATATTGTCTTTATGAAGAATTTAATTGCCGTTTTATTTTTTGTTCCATTAATTTCTATTGGGCAAATGAGGTGTTATGTTTCTCTAAAGGAGGGCTTAAGTGTTTATGAAACTCCTGACTTAAATTCAAGAATAACAGCAACTATTCTTTATGGCCAAAATCTTACAATAGAATCTAGAACGGGAAAAAAACTAATAATAAATCACATTGACAAAGAAACCGAAATTTCAAAAGGTGTTGTAGGTGAATGGGTTGAGATTGAGTATTATAAAAGTTTTCTTACAGAGCAGGGAGATGGGGAAATCACATCCGATCCATTACGCAAACAAAAATATACAGGATATGTTTTTGATGGTTTTTTAAAGGAGGCTTTCTTTCCTCAATATGTAAAAGAAAATTATGTAAATCTTGATTCTATGGATCAAATAGGGGCCTTTAATTGTTATAAATTTAAATCAGGTGTCCCATTTACGGGGGTGGCATACGATGTTGTTTTTTTTGATGAACTTTTTAAAATAGAGCTCGCTTATGGCAATAGTTCTCCAAAATATATCAATGGGCCTGTAGTTAATATTTATGTTGCAGAATTTAAAAATGGGGTATTAACAGGTAAAATTAAAAGAATAAACCCTCTTGAAGAAACAGTAAAAGAGTCAACTAAAATAATTGATTTAAAAAAGATTGGGATTGAAAAAGAAATTGTTATTAGGTATAAAAAAGTAAATATTGAATATGGAGATTTACAAGAGTATATTCAGGTAGAAGGAACTACTTTTTTTGAGATTGGAGGAGATAGTATTGGTGATTTCTCACCTTTTAACTTTTGGGTAGATAATAGGGAAGACTTTTTATTTAATGGATATGAAAATAAGTTTTTAAAGATTACATATTTTTCAGAATACACCCAGTCAAAAGGACAATACGGATATGAGTATAATCTTAGGCCAATTCATTTTTTTGATCAAGACTGCAATTTATATGAAACAATTAAAAAAGTTGAGGTAATTGAGGACTTCAAGATTAAGAAATAGGTTTATCTATTTTTTAAGTGCTCGATAAAACAAGTATGCTTACTTTTAATTGCAATTCAAAGTTTTAAGCATTGGAACTTCAATTAAGAGTTGTTTTTTTGCAAAGTATCCATTGTATGATAAGGATGTCTAGATATTTTATTGTGAAAAAATAGACCGCTGGCTTTTTTAATAATAAATGAAATTTATTTCTCCGTTTCTTCCATTTCTCCCTGGTTTCCCTGAACTTCCATCATTCATACCGGGAGTTTCAACAACAATCGACGTGAGCATGTTTAGCCAAAAAGAACCTTTAGGCTCACTATCGTCAAGGAAGATTCCACCTCTACCTCCATATCCACCTTGCCCACCTTTTCCTCCGTCATTTTTTAATTTTACGGTTTGGATAAATTTACTAAATGATTCAGGTAAGTGAATATTGATGTTTCCTCCGTCGCCTCCAATACCTCCATTTTCACCGCGTGTTGCCTTTGAGTTTTCAAATTCATCTCTGCCGTTTACACCTCTTTTTCCCATAGAACCATTTGATCCTGACGATTCAATGGTTAAATTTCCTAGATTAGGATTTAAATAAAAGGTGTCTATTTTTGTTGTACTGGAAATAATAATTTTAAAAATATCTTTTCGGTAAGGTATTTCAGAAATTATAATTGTTAAATGTGCACCGTGATTACCGTTAAAAGAACGACTGCTTTTTGTTTTGTTTGCATTATGGGAATAAGATTTATCTAGAATAATAGGAAAAGTGTAGTTTTTGTTCAAAATGTCCGATTTTAAATTAAGCTCTGCAGAGTCCGATTTTGTTTCTGAAAATTTTAAAGTATGGAAATCACCATTTATTATTTTTCCATTTTTTGTAGAGGTATTAATACCATAACCAACTAATAAATTTGAAGTTTTTCTCCACTTAACACTTCTTGGTTGCCGTTTGAAAAAGAAGCTGTTGCAATTAGTTTATTTATTGAGCCAAAGCTGAATTTTTTTGGTGAAATATTTATATTCAGTAAATCAGTTATTGCAAAACTATCTATAGATGTTTTAAAATCGGAATCATTAGACGTGTACTTAAATGAAACAGAATTATTTAACGAATCATCCAATAAATTATCAATTATAATTGAACCTTTGGGTACTATTTTAGCACCGTTTATTTCCATGTTAATCTTATGTGCAAGTAAAAATGTATAAATTTTGTTATTCGGGATAAATTTTGTTTTTCCGTTTGAAAAACTCGCTTCAAGATTCATTTTGTATTTCAAATTACGATGAAGATTTTTTAAAGAAGCATTCGCCATTTTGAGCCCAATTAAGGATGGTAACTTTAGAGTGTCTTTAATTTCTATTTTTTGGTTTAAAGGGTGATTGTATACAAAAACAACAGAATTATTATTGTTTCTAGCTGTTGTTGGATGAATTTGAACTTCACCAGTACTTTCGTAATACTTGCCTCCAATTACCGCAAAATGGATTTTCCCTAGAATTCCCGATTTGTTAAAGTATTTCCCTTTTTGTTTAATTTTCCCTTTTTTGGTGTCGTACTCAAAACCAATAATAATTGAGGTTTTTTCGTTTATGTCAATATTTTTGTGATACTTAATTTTAACATAGTTTTGAGAGTGAGAAGTTAAATAGCAGAAGCTTATTACAATCAAAAAAAAGGAAATTTTCATTTGTTTATTTATTCTTTTTAATTTCAATAATTGTTCCGAAAAAATTAAAGAAACGAAAGGTTATAGCTTACTATTTATCCAGTTAAACAACTACTAAATTGCTTTAAAATTGCCTTTTTTTGAGTAACATTGGAGCTAAAAATACAATCACTTTAGAATTTTTGATTGCATGTAATATGGGTAGGTTACTTAAGGATAGCTTGTTCGTTTTTATTATGTAAAAATGGCATATTGGGATACTTATTTAATTGGATTGTTGGCCATTCATCAAAAAGCTGTTGGTAGATAAACCTGATTGGATTATTTTTGGTTTAAACTAGATGTAATATTTTGCGTAAATTATTTTCAATACTATTTTTAACAGTTCTTTTTTTTAACAGCACAGCCCAGGTAAAGGGTTTTACAGCCCGGTTGAATGGGGAGGTGGGTTTTGATATAAAACCTTTCTTTTTAAATGAGTACGAAATAAGTGACATTTCTACCTATGGTATTTTAGGATCAGCAAATTATTTTCAACCAATATTAAGCACAGATTTTGCCTTTAATTTAGGGGTTGGTGTTCGATTTTATCAAATGAATGCCAAAACGGCTTTAACAGAGTTATCAGGTCAGGTTGTATTGCCTGTATTAAATATTGGACTTAATTACACTTTGCTATCGAAGCATCAAATTCAATTTGGGATAAGCACAACAACAAATGCAGATATAAAAGATTTTAGTAACCAGATGAGTGATTTATTTAGATTCAATTTTATGATTTATTATCAATACAATTTTAATCATAAATTCAGCGGTGTGATTGGTTATGAAAGAATTCTTTATCCGAATCAAGATATATACGTGATCGAAAATCCACGCTATTTAATTTCTACTGGTATACAATATAATTTTTGTAAATGATAAGATTAATAGTTGTCATATCATTTTTAGCACATGTTTTTATAAGTTGTAATAATATTGAAGAATCAGGCATGGATTTACCAGATGTAGAAAATTTGACATTTGGAAACATAGAAACCGATTTGCCAATAATTAATCTTGAAGTAGATGAGCAAGAGTGGTATTTTATGGTGGGTAACCCTCACGCTAAAATTTATACCAAAGCACTCTTCAATTACATTAATGATACTATAGTCTCAAATGCCCCTGTTTACTTGAGGATAAAAGGGCATGCTTCTGTAAAGTATTCCTTAAAATCATTAGAGATTATTTTTGATGAGGAAATCGACAATAGAGGATTGAAATTATTCTCCTACTTTGAGGGGTATGCGAATGAAAATTGGGAACGCATAAAGAATTTCAGGTTGAGAAATTCGGGTCAAGATTTTACTAAAACGATGATGAAAGATAAGGCCCTAACTAAACTTGCAGAAAGATCTAATTTGGATGTTTTGATGATGCGAACAGGTTCTGCTGCCCAAGTATTTGTAAACAATAGTTATTATGGATTACTAAACATCAGATCTGAAAGTAATTTAAGGAGTATTGCGTCGCTAGAAAATGTTGATACTAGTCAAGTTGTTGTTTATAAAGTTGATGTTGATAATGGAAATATAGAGCATAACGAAGGTGATATAGGGTTGACCACTGATTTAGAATCGGCGATTGATAGAGGTGATCCTATCGAAATTTCTTCATTGGTTGACGAATCTAGTTTTATAGATTATGTTATTTTTCAGGATTATATTGGGAATATAGATTGGCCGCATAACAACATAAGAATGTATAGTGTGTCAGGGGCGCCATTTCGATTTGTATTGTATGATTTAGATCATGCTTCTGAAAAAACTAAAAACCCATTAATGCCTGAACTAGAATATGTAAGTCATGATTTAGGAAAGGTGTACAGGGCTTTTAAGAAAGTAAATGGTTTTGAGGTCCGCTTGAAAAAAAGGCAGGAAATATTATATACCTATTGGTCACCAACTTCGTTTAACTCAATTGTTGCAGACATGAGAAATGAAATTGATAAAGCTATTTTTTACCAAATTGCAAAGCATAGTTTTCCTACAAGTTTTTACAAATGGAATTGGGAAACAGAAAAAATGCTAAGAGATTTTGAGAGAAGAGATCATTTCATTAGGAAAAAATATAATTTGAAATGAAGCAATTTGTACTCATAATATTCCTTTTAATTTTTGGGATAACAAAAGGGCAATCCTCTTCTAAATTAAGTCGAAATTTTTGGTTGGGTCACGGAGTTAGCTTTAAAGTGTTTAAAAAAACGGAGATGTCATTTCAAGCGGAGCAGCGTTTTGGGGTGAATAACTTTGAGATAGAGAAGAATTTAATTGAACTTGGATTAAAAAGGAAATTATCTAAGTTATCGAAACTTGGATTATTATACCGGACAACGTGGGAAGATGGAGCGGATTACCGCTTACGTAGATATGCGGGGCATCATAAGTTCAATATTATAAAGGGGGATTTTAAATTCTCCAATCAACTTGGATTTCAGTTTGATGTTAGAGATTACACAGGAGAAACCAAGTCTCATATTAGGGATAAAATAGCAATGAAATACGATTATTTTAAGAAAGTTAAGCCTTACTTTCAGTGTGATTTCACATTCAGATTTGACAATAAAAATTATATTGATAATAACAGGTTTTCTATCGGAGCAAAGGTGCGGTTGAAGAAAAATGTAAAATTGAAACTTTTCGTTCGATTTGATCAGCAAAGTAATCGTCAGAATCCTGAACAAGAGCTTATTTTTGGTTCGAAATTAGCTTTGAAAATCTAATTGAAAAATTTAGTAAGCCCATGGCGGTTAAGTTGTTATAAAAAGGCATTAAAAATAAAGTGAAATAAAAAGTTGTACAAATTTTTGACCTAAGTTGATTACTTAAGATTTGTTTTTTTTGTGTTTTGCAATTTAAATTTTCCCCATTAAAAATGCGTTTAGATTTGTTTGAGTAATTATGTTTATTAGTTCTAAGTTGCTTTGTAATCTTAATGATCAATTAATTTTTATTTTAAGTATTTGTCAGATGAAAAAGAAAAAAAAGGGACTTATTGTAACATAAGTCCCTTTTCTTAAAAATACTCGTAGAAAATGGAAGCTATCTACAAGCACAGCAAATGTAAACAAATATGCGTTAAATAGTGGACTTAGTTTTAGATACTCAACATTATTTATTCTTTAAAAAAAGAATAGTCGATAACTAAATAAATTTAAGACTAAAAATAAGTCAGTAGAAATTTCTAATTTCTATCTTAGAATTATGAAAGCTGCATCTTTAAGGGATATTAAATTAGAACTCAAACAGAAGTCTGATGAAGAAATCACGGAGTTATGTTTGTTGCTAACGAAATATAAAAAAGAAAATAAGGAATTGTTAACGTATTTACTTTTCGAACGGCAGGATGAGGCGGGTTATATACAAGACATAAAACATGAAATTGATACGCAATTTGACACTATTAATATGTCGAGTTATTACTTTATAAATAAAGGAGTAAGAAAAGTATTAAGAGGGTGTAAGAAGTATATTAGATACTCCAAAAACAAAGAAACAGAAGTTGATATCCTTATTTATTTTTGTTCCAAGGTTAAAAGCGTAAGCGAGTATTTTGAATACAATGGAAGTTTATTATCTATTTACGATAAGCAATTAGAAATGGTACGTAAGAAAATTGCCAGTTTACATGAGGATTTACAATATGATTATGGATTGATGATTGAAGAACTTCTTGGTGAACAATTTGAAGAATCGTAAAGTCATTTACAGGTAAATTTCATTGGCCCCTCCCTTTTTATATTTTTGGTAAACCCACATTAGACCAAGATATACCTTCAGTTACAATAATCAAAATTCACCATTCCATATTTTCATAACATGCCATTTTCAGATGAAGCGTTTAAAAAAGATCTAGTTGATATCCTCAACGCAAAAATGCCATTTGGTAAATACCAAGACAAGCCATTGGTTTATTTACCCGAGCACTATTTAACGTGGTTTAAAGGAAAGGGATTTCCTAAAGGTAAATTAGGAAAACAACTCGCTGCAGTTCAGGATATGAAAGCAAATGGATTAGAGGATTTTTTGATCGACATTTTAAAAAAAAGAAACAGTAATCGTTAAGTATTAAATAACCCTAATTAAATAGGTTCCGCGGTACATTATTTATTAATATTGAACTGGAAATTTAATAAAGATGGAATATACCGTTGTTGGCAGAGCCCGAAAAGTAAATAGACTATTTTTTAGTGTATTACCACGATTTTTGTGGTTTAAGTTATATTCTCCTTTTTTACACCAAAAATTAAAGGAAAAAAGATTGTTAAAACTGCATCAGAAATCGGCTGTGGAAATAGCAGAAGTTTTTATGCAATTGGAAGGTTTGTTTATCAAGTTTTCACAACAAGTATCAACTATGTAGGGAATTCTTCCTGAAGTCTATATTAAAGAATTTGAAAAAGCTCAAAGCCATTCTTTAACGCGTTCATTTACTCAAATTAAAACAAGAATAGAGTCAGAATTAAAAGGGAAAATAACCGATTTATTTAGCTCGTTAAATAAAACTCCAATTGGAACTGCGTCGATTGGACAGGTGCACAAAGGAACACTCAAATCAGGAGAGATAGTGGCTGTGAAGGTTCAGCATTTAAATATCGAAGCGATTGCGAAGTTGGATTTGGATTTGATACAAAAACTGTTTAAAATAGTTCAGTTTTTTATTAAAATACCTGGGTTTAATAGTGTTTTTGAAGAGGTTAAAAAAATGATTCAAGAAGAGTTGGATTATATACATGAAGCACAACAAATTGAAATTATATCCAAGAACTTAAAAAAGGACGGGCGAATTGTCATTCCTAAGGTTTACAATAAATTAAGTACTGATAAAGTGTTGGTGATGGATTTTGTTGAGGGTGGAAAAATAACCGACCATGCATTTTTAGCTCAAAATGGAATAGATGCAGAAGTTGTTGTAAAAAACTTCTTAGACATCTTTAGTAAAAATATTTTTATCGATGGTGTTTTTCATGCCGATCCTCATCCTGGAAATGTATTGGTGAATGAAAGTGGACAAATTGTATTGTTGGATTTTGGGGCAGTAGGATACCTTGGCAAACAAATGAAAGAAGGTATTATTATCCTAATGCAAGCAGCTGTTTTGAAGGATGAAAACTTAATGATTAATGGATTGAAAAAAATGGGATTCATTGGGGATACCCCAGGGATACATCAGGTATGTAAAAAAGTAATACGCCTTTTAGGTGATTTGTTAGTGAATGAGTTAAAAATTGAAAGCTTAAATGTTAATAAATTGGATATGGATCAAATTGATTTTTCTAAAGTCTTTTTGATCTTAAAAGAGATCGATTTAAAAGAAATTGAGGAAGTTGTTAAAATTCCAAAAGACTGGGTTTTACTCAACCGAACCATTGCTTTAATAATGGGTATAACAACTCAGTTAGCACCTAATTTAGACGTATTTAAAACAGTAAAGCCCAACTTATATAAAATGGCGATTCAGAAAGAAAGCTTGGAGATGATTTTAAAAACTACACTTCAACAGCAAGCTTTAAGACTGATTTCCTTACCTCGTAAAATGGAGCTTTTTTTAGCTCAAGCCGAAAATGGCGAGTTAGAAGTAAATTCAAAAAGTCGCAAAATAGAGGTCAAATTAATTTATGCTTTGGCTCAACAATTCTTATTTACAATAATGACTTTATTATGCTATTATTTATATTACCAATCAGCAAATGTATTTATGTTGTACATAAGTTTTACTAGTGCTATTTTGTTTGCAAAGTCGTTTGCTTTTGGTATTTATTATAAGCGGAAATTAAGATAGTTTTTTTATTCACTATCTAAACTAAGTATTAGTTAACGAACTTTTATTGACCAATAGCTCTTCAATATCTTTAAAACAGATGTCCAATATTGATTACCTAGCATAAACAAGCCAACACCAATTCTTCTCAAACCATTTTTAAAATTACCAATATATAGATCTGTTTATTGCATTTTAAAAACATAAAAAAAATTACTGGTAGGATATTCTGTAGTATACTTTTATGATTTAATGTAAAAATTTTTTGCCTATCTTGAAGTTGTGTCTAAATCTATTTCTGTTTATCATCCTATTCCTAGTGTCTTTAAGAAGCGTATTTTAAAATATGTAAACAGCGATACAACTATAGCTATTTGGTATAAAACTCTTGATTCGGATCGGTTAAAAGTTGTTGATCAATTGAGTAGGGTTTTTGATCAGGATGGTGCTGAGTTTTTAGAGACTCAAAACCAACTGGTTATTCGGTTAGATTATTTGATTTCGGTTGATCTTAACGTACAACCTTTTGATCGTTGTGGAATAGATGCGGATGCGAATCCTTGTGGAGATGCTAGTGAATACTAACGGTTTTTTTGGCTCATCTTTAGGCTAAACATTATTGACACCATTAATTATTGAAATGTATTTATGAACCCAATTGGGCGTAATTCTTAATTATTGTACTATTGAAAATAGTGATATCTAATTCGTGTTGCTGTTGACATACATTTTTATAGGAACGATAGTGTTAAAGTTGGAAGTGATATCTTTTTTAAGCAAAAACTAAAGATGATGTTTACTTGATACTTTTTAGAATGAAAAATAGTTGTTAATTGATTATCTAGTAAAGTAATACGGTATTCATGATTTTCGTTTGAGTTTTTATTATATTGAACGAACTTTGAAACTCCATGTGAATTCGTATTCACAAACCAATTCATTTTGCTGATTGAATCCTTTTGACTTTGCTTTTACAAGTTTTGATTTGCTTTCTTGTACACATTTTTCAATTCCTGCTTGGAACAGCTCTCCATCTTCGCAAATGAAATCAATTTTTCCTATTGCTTTTTTATGAAACTTACCACTAGATTCTACGACAAGTACAGCAATAGACTGGTCATATTTTGCGATTGAAAATATGGCTAGCATACCAGTACTTAGTTCTGCAGACATAGCCAGTACAGCAAAGTACAAGGAATCAAATGGATTTGTATTAAGGTATTTATACTGAACTGAAGTCACCGCAGAAACCTCCGTAAGTTCTTTGATTTTTATGCCGGTTAAAAAGGCAAGTGGTAATTTTAGAATTTTAAATAAACCGAATTTAAAAGGCGAAAGCATTTGGCCTTGCATTTTGATTTGCTTTGGTGTCAAACTCATATCGAATTATAACGGTCTACTTGATTTAGTGTTTCAATTAATTCAATATTTATTGATTTTTATCAAAACTATCATTATCATTTAAAATTGTCTCTTTTAAGTATTTTACATCTATCCAGAACGTCATAAAGGGGACTACTGAAGCAATACCGGCAATGAAAAGAGTTTTGAGAGACCAACTTTGTAGTTTGTAAACCGGCAATAAAGCTAGAAGGTAAGCAATAAAAAAAATACCATGAACCATTCCTGGTATTTTAACAGCTGTTTCAATTCCTGCCAAATATTTTAATGGCATTGCAATTAAGTATAGCAGAATACAAGTAATTCCCTCTATTAGAGCTGCAATTCTTAATCTTCCAAGGTGTGTGTATAGATTCATTTTTCTTTAATATTAAAAGTAAGCCTAGCCCCCTTTTCTCTTTACCTTATAACCTGAGGCTTTTAAAAGGTCAATAATTTTATCCCTAAAATCTCCTTGTATTAAAATTTCACCATCTTTTATAGATCCACCAACTCCGCATTTTGATTTAAGGAGTTTACCTAAGTCTTTTAAATCAATTTGTTTACCAACAAAACCTTCAACTAATGTAACTGCTTTGCCTTTTCTATTTTTTTTATCTAAACTTATATAGAGAATTTGTTCCTTTTTAGGAAGGGTATCTTGAATTTCATCTTCGGTTTGATTATAATTAAATTCCGCGTTTGTTGAATATACCGTTCCTAACCTATCTTTCCAATCCTTTCCCATATAACAAAGGTAATTGATATTCTCTTTGTTTCAAATAGCTTGGAAAATTCATAAAAAAAACCGAGGTGAATTTTTCACTTCGGTTTTTTTTATGAATTTTCAATAATTTGTAATTATAGTTTTGCTCCACAGCTATTGCATTTAGAGGATCCTGATGGGTAGGAGCTTTTGCAATATTTGCAATTTATCATTTTTTGAACTGGTTCAGAGTTTGTGTTTGGCTTTGAAGTTTTTTTCTTTGAGTAAGAATTATTCTCCTTTCGTCTAGCTTCAGATTTTGCCTTTTCTTTTGCTTTTCTCTCCGCAGCAATTTTATCTTTTATTTGTTTAACTGCAATGCCAACATATTTTCCCGCCGAATTTAACTGACTAATGAAACCGTTTATTTCCATTGGTGCATCAGCAATGTTTTCTATTGGGGTTCCAGCGACTAATATTTGAATTTCTTTTAATTTAGCCTCTGATAAATCGACCTCTTTTAATGTGGATATTTGGACTTCAGCAGTGCTTCTTTTTCTCATGAATTTTATATCAGATTCAACTTTAGCTAAAGATCTTTTTAAATCGTACAGTGGTTTTATACTTCCTAATCTAACTATGTCGTTAACTCCTTCTAAAGCTTCAATTTTGGCATCTTCTTCAACAGTTTCCATAGCTTTAGCCCATTTTTCGTCTATATCGGCAACCTGAACTTTAACTAATGGAGTATATCTGTTAAAGAGTCCTGATAACCCTTGGATTTCAGCTTTAGCTTTGTCGAAAGATTTTTGCTCTCCTTCTACAGTTGCAGCACATCCTGCTAATAATATTGTTACAAATAATGATAGGGTGATGTTAATTATCTTTTTCATGTTGATTATTTATTAATTAAAAGTTTAGTTTTTTAGTCAGAGATAAAATTGTTTCTTTAGAAACGTATTCAATCCCAATATTTGTTATATATTCATTTACTTCCTTTATTTGTTGATCTAACCTTTTTAAACTTTCTTGTTTGTCAAAGTTTTTTTGGAAATCACTAAAAGGTGTTTTTTCAATATTATTTTTAATTAAATTCAAATTTATAATCTGTGCATCGAATTTAGGGGAAAGAGTTGAAATTATAACATCAAATTGTTGAATTACATTTCTTCTTAGATCTTCAACATATTTTAGGTTAGAATTATTTACTTCTCTCTCTTTGTCTGCCCTTTTTCTAATGTAACTGAAAAGAAGATATCCTGAAACAAATGCCAGACAAATAAAAATTAATATTACTACTATATATATCATATTAAATTGTTGGAGGAGGTCCTGGAGGTGGAGGAGGTGTAGATGAAAATAAAGGTGCTATTTCAGGAGACTGAGCAGCCGCAACCCAGTTTGCATATCCTTCTTTCCATACGTGTGTTTCTTTTTTTAATTGTCCACTTTGAATCATTTGTTTCAAAACATCTAAATTATATGGTCCACTTTGTTGACCATTAACAGATAAATGGAAAGATACCACCTGTGGAGGAGGAGGCGGAGTTCCAGTTTGGTTTGAGTTTGTATTTGCCATGTTACCCATCGCGGTACCAATTCCCGCACCAACTCCTGCACCAATTCCCATGCCCATTGTAGTGCCAACCATTCCTTCATTTTGTGCGGCATTGTTCATAATGTCGAATTGCCTATCTTGGGCATATGATGTTCCTTCAATATCTCTTTTCAGCTTATTTGCAAAAGCTTCGTTGATTTTTTGAACATTAGGATCATCTTCAGGATAATTTATCGATTCAATAAATAATTCCACTAATTCTATTCCAAAATCATTAAATGATTTTTGTATTATTTCCTTTGCGTCTTCTCCAATTTCATCTGTTTTAGCTGGCATATCTAAAACTGATATTTTCTTTTCAATAGCGTATTCTGCAATTCTATCTTTTAGTTTCGCAATTAAAGGACCTTGAAACTTTTCTTGAATATCTTCGGTAGTTATGTTAAACTGCGTGCCAACTATAGTTTCCATGAATTTTTTACAATCTACAATCTTAAACGAGTATTGACCAAATGCTCTTATAGGAATTGTGAATCTATATTCAGGATCTCTAACGCTTATAGGCGTTTGTGTGCCAAAAAAATTCTCTTTAAAAACTCGGCAATTGACATACCATACTTCGGCTGTAAAAGGTGATTCTCCACCAAATGGGAGGTTTATTAAGTTTTGAAGAATTGGGATGTTATCGGTACTTAGGGTGTGCGTACCGGGTCCAAATGTGTCTAGGTAAGCTCCCTCTTTAAAAAAGACCGCTTGTTGTGATTGATTAACAATTATTTGCCCCTTTGTTGTCAGGTTATCGTGTGGAAACTTCCAAATAACTTGGTCTTGTGTTCCGTCAAATTTGACTCGATCGATAAGACCTCTTTTAGAAAAAAAACCCATTTGTTGTGATTTAGTTTTTGGTGTGAATTTTAAAGTAGAATAATAATGAATCCATTTCAACGAAATAGAGTTAAAATAGTTTCAATTTTACTAAAAAAGCCTTGATTTAACAAGCTTTTTTAAAAATCAGTATAAAGCTATGTTTAAAATTGATTTTTAACAAGAAAAGTTTTTAGTTTTGCGTTAAAATAAAACATGGAAAATATTAATTGGGAAAAACCATTTGGAATAGCAATTTTAGATTGGGGAATTACTGCAGGATTAATTATTGCCTCTATTATTGGAGCCAAAATTATTTTTTGGATCTTGAGTAAAATAATCAGCAAACTTACAAGCAAGACAAAAACCAAATTAGACGACCTTTTATTAGATTCACTTGAAGAACCTTTAGCACTAGTATTGGGGGCCATAGGGGTTTGGAAATCTATTGATTGGCTTGGTTTAAGTGCTGTTAGCCAAGGAAGAATTGATAAGATTTTATTTGTTGTTCTACTTGGATTTATAGCATGGGCAATAACGAGAACTATTGAAGCTTTAATTGATCATTATTTAGTGCCTGTTATTGAAAAGTCTGAAAGTGATTTGGACGATCAATTGTTACCTATTTTAAGAAAGGCTTTAAAAGTAACAGTTTGGATAATGGCAATCATTATTGGATTTAACAACGCTGGATATGATGTTGGAGCCATTGTTGCTGGTTTAGGTATTGGTGGTTTAGCATTTGCTTTGGCAGCCCAAGATTCTGTAAAAAATCTTTTCGGTGGTTTTACGATTTTTATTGACAAACCTTTTACTATTCGAGATAGAATTAAGATTTCAGGATTTGATGGTTCGGTTGAAGAAATTGGAATTAGAAGTACAAGAATAAGAACTTTAGATGGGAGAATGGTAACAATCCCAAACTCAAAATTCTCTGAAAGTGCTATTGAAAATATTAGCTCGGAACCATCAAGAAAGGTTGCTTTAAACTTGGGATTGACTTACGGAACAAGTAGTGCTGGTGTAAAAGAGGCTATGGAACTTTTAAAAGGTATAGTGAAAAGTAAAAATGTTGTTCCAGATAAAGTATTTGTTGGTTTTAATGCATTCAACGATTCCTCTTTGAATATAATTTGTGTTTACTACATTTCTCCAGGTGCAGACATCCTTGGGGTACAGACTGAAATTAATTTAGAGATTTTGGAAAACTTTGCTAATGCTAAATTAGAGTTTGCTTTTCCAACACAAACATTATTTATCGAGAAGGATATTTAACTTTAGAGACCAGTTTTATCAAACCATTTTTAGGTTGCTGGATGTGGAGACAGGTGAATATTTCTGTTTGTGCACTTAAGTAAGGTATTGAAATTATAACTTTAATGTCTAATCAACTAATTAAGGATTAATAAGAACAATAAAGGCTAGGAAGGATGTTTTATTCTTCCTAGCCAATCTAAAGTCAATATTTCTCTAAAATGTATATTTGTTCTCTGAAATTAAGTGCTTTGCAATAACTTGTCTTGCTTCTTTCGCATTAAAGGGAGCTACTTTTGTAAAGCGTTTGATTCCAAGTAGCATCATTCGTTGTTCATCACCCTCTGAAAATGCATTAATAGCATCTTTACCAGCTTTATTAATTTTATCAGCTGCATCGTAGATGTAAGTTTGAACTGCAGCAATCTTTTGTTTCGAAGCTTCCTCGCCTTTGGTGCTTATAATTTTTTTAACTCTTAATAACATGGATTCTGCAACATAAGTTTGAATAATCATATCAGATATATTCATTAAAATCTCTTGTTCTTTCGATAGGGTTGTCATTAATTTTTGAACAGCTGCACCAGCCGTCATTAATATCGCTTTTTTAAAGTTGGCTAAATATCGGCCTTCAGCGGCGAGTAAACTGTCGTCTTGTTCACCAAAATCAGGAATACTCATTAGCTCTTTTTGTACTGCTTGAGCTGGACCTAATAAGTTTAGTTTTCCCTTCATTGCTCTTTTCAAAAGCATGTCTACAATAAGCATTCTATTAATTTCATTTGTTCCTTCAAAAATTCTATTTATTCTTGAATCCCTGTAGGATCTTTCCATAGGTGCATCCGCAGAATACCCCATTCCTCCGTAAACTTGAACGCCTTCATCAATGACAAAATCTAATGCTTCGGATCCAAATACTTTCAAAATTGCAGCTTCTATTGCAAATTCTTCCACACCTTTTAGTTTTGCTTGTACTTCATCCATTCCGCTGGAAAGCAATTCATCCGTAGTTTGATCAATGTTCAATCCTGTTCTATAAAGCGCAGATTCCACAGCAAATGCTTGTATAGCTTGTTCCGCTAGTTTGTGTCGTATTGCACCATATTTTGAAATTTGGTTTCCAAATTGTTCTCTTTCGTTACTATAATTAATGGATTGGCTGATAATTCTTTTGATAGAACCTAGTGCCGCCGCAGCTAATTTTATTCGGCCAATGTTAAGAATGTTAAGTGCAATTTTAAACCCGCCTTCCCGTTCACCTAAGAAATTCTCTTTCGGAACTTTCACATCGTTAAAAAACACCTGTCGCGTTGAAGATCCTTTAATTCCCATTTTATGTTCCTCAGGATTTAAACTTATGCCTCCAAATTCTTTTTCTACGATAAGCGCACTTAGGTTTTTATCATCGTTTACTTTGGCAAAGACAATAAAAATATCTGCAAATCCTCCATTTGTAATCCACATTTTCTGTCCATTAAGAACATAATGTGAACCGTCATTCGAAAGAATTGCTTTTGTTTTTCCCGAGTTCGCATCAGAACCAGAGCCTGGTTCTGTTAAACAATAACAGGCTTTTTTAACACCAGTAGTCAAATCTGGTAAATATTTAGTTTTTTGTTCACTATTACCATAATATGCTATTGGAAGTGTTCCAATACCAGTATGTGCTGATAATGCAACAGCAAAAGAATGACCAGCACCTGTTGCCTCGTTGATGAGAAGGGATGTGTTAAAATCTTTTTCAAATCCTCCATATTCTTCGGGTATAGAAATACCTAATAAGCCTAATTCTCCAGCTTTATCTAGTTTTGAAGGCATTAAGCCTTCTTCTAAATTATCAATTCTATCTAGATCAGGAAAAATTTCTGCTTCTAAGAAATCATAACAAGTGTCCCGCATCATTTTTTGCTCCTCATTCCATTCCTCTGCTATAAAGATGTCTTCAATTTTTGCCTCTTTTATCAAAAATTCTCCTCCTTTTATTGATCTCTTTTCTTCTGACATGTTTACGTGTTTAAAGTTATTGTACATTAGTTTAATGTCACTATCGTTCTTCGTTAGGGACTTTGGTTGGTTTACAACATTTCGAAAATACCTGCTGCACCTTGACCTGTTCCGACGCACATTGTAACCATTCCATATTTTTGATTCCTTCTTTTCATTTCGTTTAATAATTGTACCGAAAGTTTAGCACCGGTACATCCAAGTGGATGACCTAATGCAATTGCTCCACCATTTACATTTACAATATCAGGATTAAGACTTAATTCCTTCATTACTGCAACTGATTGGGAAGCGAAGGCTTCATTTAATTCTATTTGTTCTATTTGTTCCAAGCTCATTCCAGCTTTTTTCAAAGCGCCTGGTATAGCATAAATTGGTCCAGCTCCCATTACCCTTGGTTCAAGTGCCGCAACATGGTAAGAAACCAATCTTGCAATCGGTTCAATGTTTAATTCTTTCACCATTTTTTCACTCATAACCATTACAAAAGCTGCTCCATCAGATGTTTGTGATGAATTTCCTGCAGTAACACTTCCGCCAGCTGCAAATACGGGTCTTAACTTAGCCAATCCATCGAGACTTGTTCCTAATCTTGGACCTTCATCTGTGGCTATAATAAACTCTCTTTCTTGCCTTCTTTCTTTAGCATCTAGGTAAACTTCTTTAACTGTTACAGGGGCAATTTCTTCTTTGAAAGTTTTGTTTTCTAAAGCTTTTAAAGCCTTCATGTGTGAATTATAGGAGAACTCATCTTGAGCTTCTCTGGAAACCTTATATATTTTTGCAACTTCTTCAGCGGTTAATCCCATTCCCCAGTACCAGTCTGGATTTTCTTTTGCTACTTCGTAATTTGGTATAACTTTCCATCCTCCAAAAGGGATAGGCGACATGCATTCAACTCCACCTGCTAAAATACAATCGGCCATTCCTGCTTTAATTTTAGCAGCAGCAATTGCAATGGATTCTAATCCGGAGGAACAATATCTATTTACCGTTAAACCAGGAACTTTAACGGTATCCAATCCCATAAGTGAAATCATTCTACCAATATTTAATCCTTGCTCAGCTTCTGGGGTTGCATTTCCACAAATAACGTCATCAATTCGACTATGATCTAAATTTGGAAGATCACCTAAAACTTTTTTTACTACCTGAGCACCTAAATCATCTGGACGGAAAAACCTGAATCCCCCTTTTTTTGATTTACCCACTGCTGATCTGTATCCTGCTACTATGTATGCTTCCATAATGCTAAAGTTTGTTGTCTCATTAACTATATTAATTAGACTGATTATTTTCTTGTAATGATTCTAAAATCAGTCCGTTTTCGTATTTTACAATTGATCTGATCGTTCCGTTTTTGTCATAAAAAACCCACTTACCATTTTTTTGACCATTTTTAAAATTCCCTGTCAATCTTGTAACCCCAGGAGTATTCTTATAAAAGTAACTCCAGATTCCGTTTTTCATCCCTTTTCGGTAAGAGCCGTCAACCCTTTTTGTACCATTCGAAAACCATTTGGTGAACGTGCCATTTTTTAAATCATTAATATAAGCTCCTTTTTCAAGCATCTTACCCGTAATCCCGTTGTATCGAATAAACTCACCGTTTCGTTTATTGTCCTTGTAGTTAATTTCGAGAATTAAAATTCCGTTACGTGAGAAGAATTGCCATGTACCCCATTTTTTACCTAAATCATCTAATTTATTTCGATGATGGATGGTGTCGGGTGCATATTTTGGTTGTAAAGCTATTAATTCAGAAGGTTTCTGGTTAAAACTTACCGCGCAAATTGTAATGATTAATGCTGTTAATAGTTTAATTGTGTTCATTTTAATTTCTTAGTGGTTTTCCTGATGTAAGAATACTTTGTATTCTTTCTAATGTTTTCTTTTCACCCAATAGGGAAAGAAAAGCTTCACGCTCTAAATTCAATAAATACTGTTCGGATACTTTTGTTTTAGAAGTTAAATCTCCACCACAAAGAACATATCCTAGTTTTTCGGAAATCAATTTATCATGTTTAGAGATGTATTTACCGCAATACATTGTATGAGCCCCTGCGTAAACCATACCTAAACCTTGTCGGCCTAAAACTTGAATGTCTTTACGCATTACTGGTTTTGTATATCCTGCGTTTGCCATTTCTATTACTGCTGCTTTTGCTTCTGCAATTTGGCGATCTTGATTAACAACAATTCGATCTCTTCCTTTTTTATAGTATCCTAAATCAAAGGCTTCGGAAGCACTTGTAGAAACTTTAGCCATTCCAATAGTTAGGAATTTTTCCTTAAGAGATGGTAATTCTATATCACCATCAAATGTTTCGTCAGCTAACCTCAAAGCGAACTCTTTAGTTCCCCCTCCGCCAGGAATTACACCAGCACCAACCTCGACTAGTCCGGTGTAAGTTTCAGCACTTGCAACTACTTTGTCAGCGTGTAATGCAATTTCACAACCACCACCTAAAGCAAGTGAATGAGGTGCAATAACTACGGGTATACTAGAATATCGAACCCTCATCATGGTTTTTTGAAAGTATCTAATAGCAAAGTCTAATTCATCATATTCTTGTTCGATGGCGAGCATAAAAACCATTCCAAGATTAGCTCCTGCTGAGAAGTTTTCTCCTTGGTTTGCGATTACTAATCCTTTCCAGCCTTCATTTTCAGCTAAATCAATAGCTTTGTTAATTCCTTGAAGAACTTCACTACCCATTGTGTTCATTTTGGTGTGAAACTCTAGATTTAATACACCATCACCCAAATCAAACAATGTTGTTCCAATGTTTTTCCAGACAACACTAGAGTCTCTTAAATTATCTAATGTGATAAATTGTTCGGTTCCGGGAATTTTTTTGTATGTTTTTGAAAGAATATCATAGTATTGTTTAACACCTTGTTCAATTTTGTAAAAACTTTCATTACCTGCTTCTAACATTTCTAAAACCCAAGAAGCAGGTTTAATTCCACTTTTTTGCATTAGTCCAATAGCATTTTTCACACCCACAGCATCCCAAGTTTCGAATGGACCTAATTTCCACCCGAAACCGGCTTTCATTCCTTGATCAATACGGTATAATTCATCTGATATTTCAGGGACTCTATTCGCTACATAAGAGAATAAGTTAGAAAATATTCTTCTATAAAACTCTCCTGCTGTATCTTTTCCACTTACTAAAATTTTCATTCTTCTAGCTAAATTATCTTCAGCTTTTGCAAGTTCTAGGGTAGGGGACTTGATTTTTGATTTTGGTCCGTATTCTAATGTTTTCAGATTTAGTTCAAAAATAGTTTTCTTTCCATTCTCATCTTTTCCTTTTTTATAAAACCCTTGTTTAGATTTTGAACCTAACCAACTTTTTTTTTCCATTTCTGAAATGTATCCAGGGATAGTAAATTGGGCATTAGCTTCATCATTTGGACAATTACTTTTTACTCCATTAGCGACTTTTATTAAAGTATCTAATCCAACTACGTCACAGGTTCTGAAAGTAGCTGATTTAGGACGACCTAGAATCGGACCAGTAAGTTTATCTACTTCACCAACTGTCATTTCTAATTCTTCTACTATGTGGAATAAGTTCATAATTCCAAAAACACCAACTCGGTTAGCAATAAAAGCAGGGGTGTCTTTACAAAGCACTGTGGTTTTGCCCAAAAATTTGTCGCCAAAATTCATTAAGAAGTCTGTCACAGCTTGATCTGTTTTGGGTGTAGGTATAATTTCTAGTAACTTTAAATACCTAGGAGGATTAAAGAAGTGAGTTCCACAAAAGTGCTTTTTAAAATCGTCGCTTCTTCCTTCTAACATCATATGAATTGGTATTCCTGATGTGTTGGAAGTAATCAAAGTGCCTGGTTTTCTATGTTTTTCGACTTTCGTAAATACCTTTTTCTTAATGTCTAAGTTTTCAATAACAACTTCAATCGTCCAATCGCAATCAGCGATTTTATGTAAGTCGTCATCAAAGTTTCCGGTTTGAATTCTATTTGCTTCAGATTTTCTATAAAGAGGAGAAGGATTTGCTTTAATAGAAGATGTTAAGGCGCTATTTACAATTCTGTTTTTAACAGATCTGTGGTCCAATGTTAATCCTTTTGATGTCTCGTTCGTGTTTAATTCCCTTGGAGCGATATCTAGTAAAATAACTTCCAAACCAATGTTTGCAAAGTGACAGGCTATTCGAGAACCCATTACTCCCGAACCAAGAACTGCGATTTTATTTATTTTCCTCATAGTTTATCTGAATATAGAAGTGCGTAAACTGCGCAGTTTACCAAAAAAGTTGCTTAAAAGTTTCAATTATTCAATAGAAAAATTGAGCTTTTATTCATTGTAAATCTTTTTAACTAGATGCTCATATTTTGCTAGGATTGGTTTGCGTTTTGCTTTCATTGTTGGGGTTAATTCTCCGCCCTCTACAGTCCATTCTTTACTAATTAATTCAAACCTTTTAATCTGCTCAGTTTTACCTAGATGTTCGTTGTATGTTTTAATTTCTTTGTTAATTGCACCAATGACTTCATTGTTACTACAAATTTCATCGTTGGTTTTACAATTCAGACCGTTTTCTTTGGCCCATCCTTTAGTGTATGCAAAAGATGGAATAATTAGTGCTGAAGCGTGTTTTTTTCCTTCACCAATAACCATGATTTGTTCTATAAATGGCGAGGCTTTAAACATGTTTTCAATTGGCCCTGGAGCTATGTATTTACCTCCAGATGTTTTGAACATTTGCTTTTTACGGTCGGTTATTTTCAAAAATCCATGTTTAAAAATACCAATATCACCAGTATGAAACCATTCTTCGGACATGACTTCCTCTGTTAGTTGAGGAGCTTTATAATAACCTAACATAACGTTAGGACCTTTTGTTAGGATCTCTCCATCTTCGGCTATTCTTACTGAAACGTTTTCGATTACTTTACCAACTGTTCCGAATTGGGTCCCCTTTTTTAATAATGTATTGACTGCTATGATTGGAGAGGTTTCTGTTAGCCCATAACCTTCCAAAATAGGTAATCCAACTCCCCAGAAAAAACGTTGTAACCTCGTTTGTAATGCCGCTGATCCTGATACGATAACCTTTACATTTCCACCAAGTCCTTCTCTTACTTTAGAATAAACAAGTTTATTTGCGATTTTCCCTAGAATTCCTTGTGGAGCACCAATTTCATATGAGTTGGCTCTTTTGACTGCCCAAAAGAATATTTGTTTAAGTGGAGCTGGCTTTTGTGATCCGCCAAGGATTATTTTGTCGTAAACTTTTTCGATTAATCTTGGTACAGCGCTAAAAATCTCCGGCTTAATTTCTTTGATGTTATCACCTATGGTTTCTAAACTTTCTGCATAATAAATTGAAATGCCACCCATTACGTAAATGTTGAGTAAGGTTCTTTCAAAAACATGACAGACAGGCAAAAAACTCAACGCTTTATCTCCAACATCACAAGGTAAAAGAGGTATCCCTGCAATTGCGTTACTTATTAAGTTTTGATGGCTCAACATTACTCCTTTGGGTTTTCCGGTAGTTCCTGATGTGTATATAATAGTAACCAAATCTTGCTCCTTAATGGCATCCATTCTTTTGGTTATTTCTTCTTCATGTTGATTAGAACCTAATTTTAAAACCTCAGTCCAATGTTTTGCTCCTTCAATTTGATTAAATGTGTAAATACCTTCAATTGTTGGGACATCAATTTTAGCTTTTTTAACCTTTTCTAAAATTTCTTCATCGCTTACAAAAACAAATTTGATTTCTGCATGATTAAAAATGTAAACATAATCTTCAGCAGAAATGGTTGGATACATTGGACAAAGAATTGCCCCAACTCTTGCTACTGCGAAGTTTAAAAAATTCCATTCAGGACGATTGTTTGTGATGGATGATATTTTATCTCCGGGTTTTACGCCGAGTTCAATTAGTGCATGACTCATTTGACTTACCTTGTCGGAAAAATCTTGTGTGGAGTAAGTTTTCCATTTTCCATTTTCTTTTGCTGCCAAGCAATTATCTAAAGGGTGATTAGCAAGTGCGTATGGAAGTATATCAATCGTTCTTTTAAAATCCATAATAGTGTGTTTAGTTGTTATTAATTAGAATATAAATAAACTAAAAATGTCAAGTTTGTTATTAAAAATCTGACTTAATAATTAGATAACGTGAAAAGTCAATAAAAGTTAGGAATTAGAGAGAATTAAGTATTTGTGGCACGTAAGTTTTTTTAGTGGTTGAGATGGATTAACATCTATTTGAGTAAAAAAAATGCTCTTTTCCCTTTTAAAGCATAGGTTTAGAAAACTTATACCTCTATTTTTGTAGTCTGAAAATTTGGAAGAAGCGTATGTTCAGAAAATAATTTAATTGATGAAAAAAATAAAGGTTGTTATATTGTTATTGTCTTGTCTTGGAGCGAAAGCTCAAGTAGCAAACTTTTACGCTTTTTTTGGTTTAGGGCAGTCTTACTATTTAGGAGACCTTAATAAAAGCTCTTTTCCACGATCGGAAACAATAAATATAAGTTATAAAGGTGGTGTAGGGTTTAATGTATTGCCTGAAATAGGAGTGGCTGTACATTTAACTAAATCCTCCTTGAATGGGAGTGATTTTTTTGGTGATCTTGATGGCAATGGCGATAGAGGGTTAAGTTTTGTTTCACCGTTAACAGATTTTGGTATTAATGTAAAGTTTAGGAATTCATTTGGTAAACAAGGACAATACCTTGCTTATTTTTTTACGGGTATGAATCGTTTTATGTTTAGTCCTACTGTAACTAAAGATCCTGATTCTAACATTAATTACGTACCTGAAAAAGGATTTAAGAAAGGTGGTGTGAATTTTCCAATTGGATTTGGATTTGGCTATAAATTTACAGGGAATATTGGCCTTGTTTGGGAGAGTGCATTACATGTTACTTACACTGATTACATTGATGGAATTAGTAAAAACGGGAACCCCAACTATAGAGATGCTTTTGTAGATTCACATCTTATTCTTGTCTTTCGATTCTCGGAATGGGAGGGAAGTGGCAAGAAATCTCAAAAAAGATCAAAAGCTTGGTCGCCCAATAAAGTTGGTGAAATATCTTGTCCTAGAAGCTGGTAAAATCATTCATCAATCAATTTCAAGTAACTAACCAGTTTGTCAAGTTTTTCGCCGGTGTAAATGTTTGAAATTACCACGGCAATAATTCCATTTTCTGGAATGAAAATAATTTTTGTGTAGGTTCCTCCAAAGCCTCCTTCTTTTTCAGTGACTTCTAGTTGTTTATTGTATTTGATTCCTCCCATAAAATACTTACTTGGATTAGCTTTTATGTATCCAAAATCAATGTCGTTAAAAATGAATTGAGCCCATAAGGCTAAGTTCTTAGCACTTAAATAAAGGTGTTGGTTTCCTGTTGTTCCATCATCATAATTAAAACCATAAGAACTTAAATTCTCAAATAATCCTGTTGTTTCATCTTCAAATAACCTGTAACCCATTGCCTTGTTTGGAATCGTATCAAGTATTGAAACTAGAGGCGTAAAAACGAAATTATGGTGTTTGAAAATTTTGGCAACAAAGTCAGGAAAAGGAGTAAACGTAACTTTCTCAATCAAGCTTACTAATAATAAGTAGTCAATGTTTGAATAGGCTATTGAATCTCCAGGTTTAAAAAGTAATTGAGGTTTTACCCTTGAAAGCAAAAACAGAATGTCATCATTATCAAAAAGCTTTTCCTTATCCTTTGCTTTAATGTCCATATTATTGAACACTTTTTTATGATATAATCTGATGTAATCTTTTGGAAGCCCTGATTGGTGGTTAATCAAATGTTTAATTTGAATGCTATCGTACGGGAAGTCCACAAGATATTTATTCACAGGTTCTGATATGTTTATTTGTCTTAGCTTTACAAGGTGTTTAATGAAGTAATGTATAAAAGTGTGTGATATTTCTCCAACATTAAAAAGCGTAGAATCATTTATTTCTGTACCGTAAGTCTGTTCCTTATATCCGATGTTTTCGTTAAAAATAAATTGAGTATTTTTTTTAATCGCAATTTGTCCATTAAAGTTTCCTGGTAAATTTGCTTTTAAAGAATCCGTGTTTAACTTTTCAGCTGTAAGCGAAAAAGACATTAAAATTAAAAAGGAAATTAAGTAAGTTAAATTGCTTTTTAAATCTAACTTATTTGTTTTTTTTGAAGAAATCATAATGGTAGTTAAATCTTCATTCGCATTATTTAGTTCGCCATTCTGTTTTATATTCCAAAGGCTTTCTGTAACCATTAGGCCAATTGATTGATGGGTAACCAATATAAAATAAACCAAGACATTTATCTTTATCCTTTAAGTTTAAGAATCTTTTCATTTCATTCGAATATGATATTTCCCCACTGCTCCAGTATCCGCCTAATCCATAAGCAGTTGCAGTAAGATGCATGTTTTGTACTGCGCAAGCTACTGCTTCAATCTCTTCAATCTCAGGAATTTTTTCAGATTTTTGCCTTTTCATGCAAACTGCAATAATAACGCTTGATAATTGCGGGCGATTAACAAATTTATCATACTTTATTTGAAGGAAGTCCTCTTCCGAAGTTCTATCTTTGTAAGCGTTTGCCATAAACTCTCCTAAAGATTTAGTAGCTCCTTCTTGAAAAACTACAAAGTGCCAAGGTTCTGTCATTCCATGTGTTGGAGCCCATCTAGCATTTGATAAAATTTCAGAGATTTGATCTTTTAAGACTTTCCGTGGTTTAAAGTTTTCAGGTTTAATACTTCTTCGATCTTTAATAACCTCTCGTAAATCGCTTAAGTTATGTCTCATGGTTAAGTTTTATGGAATGATGATCTCGTATTTTTTAGAAGAAAGATCAAATGCTTTGTTTTTTAGCCAAAATGGCCAACTAGATACACTGGTTAGTGTTGCACCAATAGATAAATAGATGGGCACTATTTGTTCGTTACTACTTTCTCTTCCTTCTAAAACAGCCATTAAAATTCCTTTTGAAAGAATACCCATACCAACTACTAAAAATGGTTTTGCTATTCCTCTCCATTTTTCAAGCCCTTTTCGCTCTATCTCCAGGTAACTAATGTCATTTTTAGAAATTTCTGTACCGTCTTTAAAAATAAGCATTGAGTTGTAGGATGAATTTATAATGCCATAATCAGGTGTGATTTCAATATTAAGTACTGAGTCTGAATATAATTTATAGAAAATTTTAGTTCCAAAATTAATTTCTTTTTTCTTTCCTGATAAAGTGTCTTGAATTATAATTTGACCATTTAAATTTATAAATAGCAAGCTAAAAGTGAAAAGAAAAATAATTTTTTTAAGGTTAATTTGTTGTAATAAATTCAGCATAAAAAAATTAGTTTTAAATGAAAAGAAGTAATTAATCTCTTTTATTCAACTCTCAATCATTCAAGATTATTGAGCTTGTATAGGAACTGATTTTATTTGATGTGTTTTTTAAAAACTATTTATTAGTTGTTATTGCAATTTTCTTGGATTGAATCTTACCTCTGTCATCTGTTACTGTAAAAATATAGAGACCATTCTTAAAATTTCCATTAAGCTCAAAATTCTTTTGATTAGGATGCATTTCGTAAATTAATTTACCACCGATATCAAAAACATTCAATGCTACAATATTAGAAGAAGCGGATACTTTTATTGAACCATTTTCAGTTAAATATATTGCTGATTGATTTTCATTTTTAAATTCGTGATCGGTATTTGCCGTCTCGATTTCCAAATTTTGGGCATATAAACCAGTAGAAGTTCCCACAAGTAATTCATCATAGTAAAGTACGTTGATTTCTATACCTACAGGGTAGGAATATGCTAAAGACCAAGATAAGGAGGATGATATTGGGCATGTGTAAATATTTTCATTAATAGCCATGAAAATATAATTATTACCAATTGTAATAGCGGATGCGTATCCGTTGTCGGAACTAGGGCCAAAATGATTCGAACTCCAGGTACCTGAATTGATGTCTTTAAATATGACATTATTTACAGGCAAAAGCCCAGGGTCCCTATAAAGTACAATCAATGTATCTCTTGCAGTATTCATTTCTAAATCAATAATATTATCTGTAGCTCCAAATACAGTAGCTTGAGAGATAGTCCATAAACCTGAGGATAGTTCTGCTCTGTAAACTCCGTATGCTCCAGAGGTTAATGGATCGGATTCAACACCAATATATGCAACAATGTTTCCTGATTCTTCAGTTAATTCAATATCCTTTACGTCTAAATCTTGACCTAAAGCAGTTGTGTTTAAAAGGATTTGATTCCAAGTGTTTCCGCCGTCTAAACTGTAAAAAGCTCCCCCTTTATTTCCGTAATCCTGAGAAAACCCTGCTAAGACAATATTACGGTCGGATTTAGAAATGGCGATTACGTTACATTTTGTATTTATTCTGTTGAAGTTGTAAGGTCCAATTTCTGGTGTGAAAACTTCATCCCATCCATCATTAGTGCCTATTGTTGTTCCCCCATTTGTTGTTCTGTAAATTCGTTGGTTTCCTACGAAAACTGTGTTGATGTCAAATGTGTCAATTGCAACGGATAAATAAGGAGATCCGTCTAAATTTGGAAAATAAGTAGGGTGCCATATTTCGCTTGTTGTATTATAATTTTCAACTTTTCGTACGCCTGATTTAGAAGCAACCCAGCCTATTGAAAAATCAGGATTCATATCTATATCGTTAACTTGAACGGCTTCTATACCTTCATTCCATCCATAAATATTATTGCCTGAAGAGGTCGAATACCCAAAACCAATGTTTGTTGTATGATATTTAATATCTTGTATAATTGGATCAGCAACTGTTTTTCCATCATTGGCTCTATTTAAATCACTAATTAAAACTTTACCTGGATTATACCATGTTCCCATTGACGATGTATCTGTTAAAAATAAATTTCCACAAAATAAATTTCTAGAAGATGCTAAATCATCAATTAAAATGTTGTTACCAACAACACCACCTGCAGGTCCTGGTCCATTCATTATAGCATCTTTCCAACTAAATCCATTATCGTTTGTCCAAGCAATTCTTCGATCCATAATGGTTGGAGATCCCAGAGGCGGTTGGCCAGTTACGTATACAGTTCCGTCATTAGCAATACTTGTTGTTCTCCATTCTATATTTGATATAATTGGTGCAGCGCTAGCAGCAGAACTTAAAGAGGAACTATTTTTCATTGCATTGAATGCATCATTTACAATTTGCCTTTGCGCAAACGATCCTCTTTCGAATAAATTTAATCGATTATCAACCGGAGAAATTAACAATTGAGGCGGATCTGTAAATCTTTTTAAAAGACTAAACCCATTTGTTGGTGAGAAATTACCAAGTGCATCTATTGGTCCAAATTCTAATGTGTCGTTACCGCCAGACAATAAATTATTTTTAACAAGACACATCGTATCTTGTTTAATTAAAAAAGTTTTTACCATCTCGCTCACAAGGCTAGCCGATGTTGAATGAATACCTGTTCTGTAGACAGATCCATTGGAAAGAAAAAATATTGTGTTACTACTTTGATGAACTTCAATGTTTTCTACATTTGAGCCATATCCATCATCGCTTCCTGCACTTTCCAAAATATTAAATTTTAAATTATTTTGGGTACTGCCTCTAAATCCTTTTGCTATAAAAATTGAATTTGGACTTTCTGTGGATAGAATAACATATATAGAATCGGTGTCAAATTCCCACGATTCAATATCTAATATTTGACCTCCATATACTC